>JBFWPS010000024.1:0-13398 GCA_050249855.1 Gammaproteobacteria bacterium | reverse complement strand
GGAACAGTCACTCGTTCTAAATAATCTGTTACCCATTCAAGTGATGATCTTGAACTGGTTGCTTGTAAAAAAAAGTAATAGTTATTACTTTCACCTGCTGAAATAGTTGGCGCAAAAGTTCCGGCTGGCAATAGACCAGCCACAGCTTGCACTTTACGCATGACGGTTGATACAGCTTGATCTAAGTTTTGTCCTAGATGAAAATAAAGGTCAATTTTGCTCATCCCAGTACTACTGGTTGAAGTGACATAATCAACCCCATCAATTCCACTTAAATTTGTTTGTAATTCAGAAGTAACATAATTTTGAATCACTTCAGGACTTGCACCTGGAAAAATAGTATTCACTTCTACTATAGGCATGACAACTTGTGGGTATAAACTCAATGGTAAATTTAGCAAGGACCACAATCCAGCAAGTAAAATCACGCAGCTAATTGATATAGCAACGACAGGTCGTCGAATAAATAGATCTGTAAATGTCATTGATTACCTCAAGACTTAATTGATTTCAAAAAATTATCAGCTGTGATTGTTAACGATTACATCCATTTCAGGAAATAATTTCATGATGCCTGCAGTTACTATTTCATCACCCGATTTAAGTCCATTTACTACGATAACATCGTCACCTTGATGTTCACCCAACGTAATTTGCTTCGGATATACTTTATTGTTTTTTACCACAAAAACAGACGTACCTTGTGGGTCATAAATCACAGATTCCTGAGGAATTAACAACTGAGCATCATGTTTTTTTCTAAAGGTTATTTGGCCATACAAATTTGGAACCAATTGTCCATCTTCATTGTTTATTTGTGCACGTAGTTGAATATTACGTGTCGTATTATCGAGTTGTGGATCAATGGCGATCACTTTGGCATACCAAACTCTTTCCCCATAATTACTTGTCGTAAATTCTACTTCATCACCTACATGAATTTGGCCTAGCGCTTTAACAGGAAACATAAAATCAATATATACTGGCGATAATTGTGTTAATGAAACTAAATGGTCGCCCGGCTTAACTAATTGACCAACATTGACTTTCCAAATGCCGATAACACCAGAGAAAGGTGCTTTGATAACATATTTATTAATTTCTGCTTCATGTAAAGCGAGGTTCGCCTGCGCTTGTTTGTATTCACTTAAAGCTTCGCTTAATGCTTCTTCAGAAACAACATGTGTTTTAATTAATTTTGTTAAGCGTTGATAATAAATTTCTTTCTGCACTAATACAGCTTGATCTCTTCGTAAATTTGCCGTGATATCATCATGCTTAATTCTTAATAAAACATCCCCCTGATGCACAGTTTGATTGCTTGGCATATCAATCTGCTGCACGAGACCCGCTACTTCACTTGCAACAGTGATATCTTGAACGGCTTTAATAGTTGCCACAGCTTGCCAATTTTGTTCTGCAACAACTGGTTTTATAACCCGTGTTTCAACATAAACAGGCTTTGAGGAGATCGCTACTGTAGTATTCCCACTCATCCAGAACTTAAATAATGCCCATAAAAGTAATATCACTACAAATGACGTAATAATTAAACGATTTTTAATCCAATGGAGTAATTTCACAAAGACCTCGACTTCTAATAAGCCTCAAAATATAACATAAAATCTATTGATTTTTAAGTTCTTGAAAGATATAAACAAAACTCACATTAGGGGTGCTTAAGACATATTAGTCAATGTTTGAGCTGAGAGGATATCCCAACCCTTAGAACCTGATCTCGTTAAACCGAGCGGAGGAAAATGTTATGATCATTCAAACTATATTCGGTACAATTGCATTTATTACAACTATTATCGGTCTTTTCCCTCAAGTCTACAAAGCCATTAAAACACGCTCTACGGAAGATATATCCATGTTGATGTTGCTTAATTTTTTGGTCTGTTCAATTGCATGGATTATATATGGCGCTTACGCCCATTCATTTTTTGTAGAAATGAGTAATGTCATTGGATTTTTAAGCTCTCTCTTATTAATCCTATTAAAATATTATTATGATTCCAAACAGTTAACTTACAATGTGGAAGTATGAAACATTTTTTGAATTTAGAACAATATAAATCTATCTTATGCCTTAATGGCGATTTACCAGAAGTTGATTTTTTTGATAAAAACTTACCTATTATAGCAGCTGATGGTGCTGCAAATAGCTTAATTAATATGGGTATTAAACCTTCTATGGTTATTGGTGATTTAGATAGTATTACTGCTGATAATCAAGCATTAGAAAATACACATTTACACTATGATCAAAATTTTTGTGATTTTGAAAAATCATTAGATTACTTAAAAAAAAATGACTTATTACCGTCGATAATAGTAGGTCTAAATGGTGGTTTCATAGATCACATTTTAAATAATATCAATCATTTTGTTACAACCAATAGTATTCTATACGCGCCTCCCATCTATGGCTTTACTATGCGCGCAAATGAAAAAAAATCTTTTATTTTGCCATTAAATACTAAAATATCATATAGGTATTCCGCTTGCCAACATCTCGACAAAAGGCTTAAAATGGAATTTGAATGAATATGGGTTATCTTTTCCAGGAAAAAACTCTTGTTTCAATCAAAGCGTAGAAAGGGATATTGAAATATCAATACATGGAGGCCAGCTCCTCGTACTCATCTACCAGCAAAGCTGAAATTTAAAAATATTCTTTTTGGTAAAATTTCATAAATTTAATATCCTTTAAGATTCTCTTAATTTAATAAGGTTATAATTTATCCAATTTTAACTTAAGAATAAGATATGACTAAACTATTTATCGGATTATTTCTTCTAATTTGCTTGGCGCCACTAGGTGAAAGTATCTTTACGCCAGCATTACCAATCATGGGAGATTATTTTTCGATTCCATCAGGTGATGTTCAGTTAACCATTAGTGTTTATCTCATTTTATTTGCCTTAGGTGCTCTCTTTTGGGGTTTCATTGCTGATCAATTTTCTTTTGAAGGAGCCATTTATTCTGGTTTAAGCATTTTCTTGATTGGTACTGTTGTTGCGATTTTCAGTTCTTCATTTGATTTATTACTATTGGCTCGTGCCTTACAAGGATTTGGGGTTAGTGTCGGACCGGTCATGGTACGCGCGATCGTCATGAGAGATTATACAGTCAATGCAAATAAATTATTTGCATTTCTAGTAGGTTCGAACTCATTAATGCCTGCTGTAGGTCCTTTTATTGGTGGATATATCACAGAGTATACCAATTGGAGATATACATTCATTTTTTTATTTCTTCTCACAAGTATCATTTTGTTTCTATTAAACAAACTCCTCCCCTCAAACAAAGAAAACAAGAAAAAAAACTTCGTGAATACAATAAAAGCTTGGCCAACCATTTTAAGTAATAAAAAATTTATTTGTTACTCTTTCATTACGAGTATTTTAATTGGCATTATATTTTCATATTCGATCGAAGCGCCGTATATATTTATCAACATTTTTAGATTATCTGAGAGTCAATTTGGTTTATATACTTGCCTTGTAATTCTAGGCGGTATTATAGGTGCAATGTTAGGAGTAAAATTAAATAAATATTTCACCCCTTCAGTTTTAGTAACTGTAGGTTTAGCATTGATATCACTCACTGCTTTACTCATGTGTACTATAAAATCAGCTACAATCAATGGTCTTTGGATTATATTACTACCATCAAGTATCCTTATGCTGTTGATTAATATAGTAAGACCTAAAGTTGCAAAATTAGCTTTAAGTATTTTTCCGGAAAATTATGCAACAAGCTCTGCGCTATTGAGTTTTTTTCAAATGGGAATTGCTGGGATCATCACAATCATCATGCATAAATTACACAGTAATAGTTTACTACCATTTCCAGTTCTAGCCTTATCTACATCATTAATAGCTCTTTCAATTTACTTATTCGTTTCACTTTTTGGAGAATAATCTCATGAAACGCGTCATTATAAGCCTACTGCTCATACTCACAATGAAAGCTTATGCCAATAATATTATTATCATTATCTGAAATTGTCGATTTAGTATCTTTTTAACTATATCCGCAACACACTCGACGACGCTAAAGATAATCGGTTTCTTTCTATTAAATCAGTCATCAGCAGCTTGATAAATTCATTATCTCGCGCTGGAACTGTCCTTATAAACATACTTAGATCGGACCCGCTCTTTGTTTTTAATTTTAAACTCATTTCTTCTTCATAATATTGTTTTAATCTAACATTTGTTAAAAATGCTCTCTGTGCATCTGGCTCACTTACTAATGACACAAAACTTTTAAAACCAGTCTTAGATAAAAATAATTCTAAACATACCCTATGATGTATTCTACTCAACTCATGCTTGTTAGAACCATGAAAATAATTATAACTTCTTGCAATAAAATCATAAATTTGATCGAAATATGAAAGCATAATATTGGTAAGCTCAACTGCTGATAAATTAGCAGTTAGCTTATTTTCACTTGATAATAACTTCAACGCAAAGGTACAATTTCTTTTAAGCTCTAAAACGATAAAGCATTTTGCATTATTATCTTTTTCATAGCAATACAGCACCCAAAACAAAACAACCTCAAAATTTGAAAACACTAAATCATTGTCTTCAAATAATTTAGTCATAAACGCTTTGTAAACGTTTGATTTAAATTGTGATGTCGACGCTTTAGGAACTGAAAGAGTCACGTTTTTTAATAACTCATTTATATTATTTTTAAATTTTTGAGGAAATTTATTTTTGGTATTTAATACTAAATTTGCTAAAACATACCCCATACGCAATGCTTCATTCAGATCGACAGGTTGATCTAACTGTGCTTCATCTTGTGGAAGAATTTGGCTTAATGCATCTTGAATTGCTTTATATGGATTATCTGCTTTGGTTAAATCACCTGATTTTTTCGAATTACCTACTAATGTTACTAATGTGAACATCCGATAAGTTAACATGTATTTCTCCAGGTTATAAATGAGAAATCGTCATCGAAATGCTTATTTTTAGTTATTTTACTTCAACGAAAATGATTATTATTTGAGCTTAACTTGTTTCTCTCTTGTTTAAAGTTGTCGATGTTAACATTATTTTGAACAAAAATGAAGATTTAAGTCTTGAATAATAGCGTTTTTCACGTTTTACTAGCCAAAACTTACTAAAAAAGAGCCGTCATATGGTCGATAGTTTATGGCAATCAGAAGTGCGCGATTATGAAGTTGACTTTCAAGGGATCGTCAATAATGCAGTCTATTTTCAATATTTTTCACAAGCAAGAGCCCATTTTCTAAAAGAATTAGGCGTTAATTTAATTGAGTGCGCTAAAAGTGGAATTAATATTGTATTAATGAAGACGGAAATCAGTTATAAAAAATCGTTAACCTTTGGCGATCAATTTTACGTAAAATCCACGATCAAACGACAAAGCCATTTTAAATTTATTATAACTCAAGCACTTTATAAAAATAATTCTCCTCAAGTCATCACTGAATCTAGCAACTTAATCTGTTGTATCAATCAGAAAACAAATAAGCCCTGCGTCATTGACGCTTTAAACCGTTTTAAAATTGCAAACGAGCTCACTTCTTGAAACTTCAGCTCACAAAAAGGGGTAAGATCCAGAAATGGCACCTTTTTGTGAAAAAAGCGCCATTTCTGGATCTGACCCCCGCTTACTCTGCTTCACCACTAACTGAAAGCTCAGGATCCCAATTCCGCTGCAATGCGAATGCTTGAAAGCTAGATTCGAAAAATAATGATAAATCATTGTCAGGATCTGATGATTGTCGTAAATCCTCATAGTCTAAAACAAATTCACTTATATCAGAAACCCATTTAACATAAGAAGGCTGAATTTTTTCAAACTCATAATTTTCAGGTTTTGGATAAGCAAATGCAAAAAATGAAGGAACAAGATATTTTTCATTACTAGCAGAAAATCCTACCTCGAATTGTTCATCATCCATCGAGTTACGAGAAATAAAATTAAAGGTAGGTTCATCTGTATTCAAATGAACACCTTTATATCGTGCATCTCGTAAATCAAGCGTTCCCCAAAATAATCCAATCTTAGGCGTAATACCAAAAAATTTCGCATGATATTTCATTAATACTCGATCAGTACTGACCATAATACGCCACCAAGTATTAATAATTCGTTTTTTATATTTACGATGCGCTACATCTTCAGCAAATGGTATTGGATCTGAAACTTCTTGAGGTGTTTGATTAATTTTAACATCAACACCAATACGATGCAGTGCTTTCATAATTTTACGATATAGCTTGGCAACAGACATTGATTTCAGTTTAACACTTTGCATTTTTCCCCAAGTGGATGTAAAAATAATTTTATGAGCAATAAAATCTAAATCTACTGAAAATGTTCCTTCACGAAAAGGAATCATACCAGTTGTAACACCACGGCTTGTTAAAGGCATCGCCAAATTCGCCCAATGCGGCTCAAAAGGCTGCAAGAGCATCAGTTTTCCAACGATTTGTGTGCACATATGCAATAAATGAGATATTTTTTTGAAATTTTCTTGTGAGAAAGCTGGCCAACCTTTCTTTTGATCTTTTGACATATAAGTTCCTTATTCACGACTTGAGCCCGTTGTTTACCTATAATAAATCAGAACTCAGTCACACGAAAGTCACAAAAATTAAATTGACACTAAATTATCTTTTTGGTAAATTTCATTGTGAATTAAATTATTTTAGACTTTTATATGCAAATAACGTCGAATTATGCTATTATTTGCATATGAAAGTCCAGAAACCGAAAACACTTGAAGCATTTGTTGATACTTTAGAAAGTAAAGGAATTTATTATTTCCTGCGAAAAGATGCCATCTCAAGTATCGGCTTTTCAAAAGTTGCTTTTAACTCTGCAGCACAGCGATTAAGTAAAAATAAACGCATTAAGCAAATTAGAGGCGATTTTTATATTATTTTACCCTTGGCTTATCAAAATATAGGTACACTGCCCGGCTCATGGTTTATCGATGATTTTATGAAACATGAAAACGTTCCTTATTACATTAGTATATTAACTGCAGCCGCAATACATGGGGCATCACACCAACAACCAACGGTGTTTCAAGTAGTCGCTAACAAACAAATGCGCCCTATTACAGTAGGAAAACTCAACATTCAATTTCATTATAATAAATATGCTTTTCATATTCCCACCATATCCAAAAAAACAGAAACAGGATATATAAAAGTTGCAACACCAGAAGTAACAATTTGTGATTGTCTTCGATATATATCTTTCTCTGGGCAAATAAATAACGTTGCAAATATTTTAATTGAGTTAAGTAAGGTCATTAACATGGAGAAATTAACACAATTCTTGATTAACTCTAAATATGAATTGGTTATCGCACAACGACTGGGATATTTAATTCAAAAACTTAAATTAAACTTACCAGTGGAGAAATTAATTAACTTTATCAATGAACGAAAACCCAAATATCGCTTACTTGTAAATCAAAGTGATATTAACATCATTGAACGCGATAAAAAATGGAAAATTTTAGTAAATGAACTAGTGGAGCCCGACATATGATTCCAAGAGCAATGATTACTGAATGGAGAGAGAAAGCAGCTTCAAATTTAATTTGTATTTTTCATACCAAACCAATGCTTTAATATTGGCACTTACAATATGAATGAAGATGCATGATACTATACTCAACTAACTTAGAAGAATAAAACAAACTCATTGGTAAATTATAAGTTTAAAAACGAACTTTAAAAGGAGCGTAAAGTTTATGGAAAATTTAACCCAAAATAAAATATCCACGTTAAAACTTGATGACAATTACACACATTTTTTACATAACATCAAGAATCGCCTACTTACAGCACAATCTCGTGCTCGCTTAGCTGTTAATTCTGAACTAGTAACGTTTTATTGGGAACTTGGGAAAGACTTGGTTGAAAAGCAATCGACTTATAAATGGGGTGATAAGTTTTTAGAGCAATTATCTCAAGATATGCGATTAGCTTTTCCTGAAATACAGGGCTTTTCTAAAAGAAACCTTGAATATATAAGGAAATTTGCTCAGTTGTATCATAATGTTGAAATTGCGAAACAGCCTGTTTCGCAATTACCCTGGGGTCACATAGTTCGTTTAATGCAAATGACTAAAGATAGCTCAGAACGAGATTGGTATGCCAATCAAGCAACCCAGCTAAATTGGTCTCGCGCCACCTTAGAAATGCAGATTCAAAGCAAATTATATAAAAGACAAGCTATTTCTAACAAAAAAGTAAGTAATTACAAAGATCAGCTTCCTCAGTTACAATCTAATATAGCACATGAACTCTTAAAAGATCCTTACATATTTGACTTTTTAACTATTCAAAACAATGCACATGAACGTGAATTAGAAGCTGCACTAGTTAGTCATATAAAAGATTTTTTGCTTGAACTTGGACAAGGATTTGCGTTTGTTGGTTCTCAAGTACCATTAACATTTGATCAACAAGAATTTTTTATTGACTTATTATTTTATCACTTAAAATTACGATGCTATGTTGTCATAGAAATAAAAGCTACAAAGTTCAAACCAGAGCATACTGGACAGTTATCGTTTTACATGACGGCAATTGATGATCAGCTACGACATGAACACGATAATAGAAGAATTGGGATCCTACTCTGCAAAGAAAAAAATAAAATTGTTGCAGAGTATGCTCTACGTAATATTAATGCTCCTATAGGCGTTTCGGAATACCTGATAGGGAAATCATTACCTAAAAATCTTAAAACTAAATTACCAAGCATTGAAGAAATTGAAGCTGAGTTAAATGAATTAGCTTTCAAAAAAAAAGAAATAATGACGGACATAGATGAAAAAATACTATTTTTAGATTTTACTCTAAAAACTATCTATCGATGGCAGTATAAAAATTTAAAATATTGGATTACATTGAAATATATCTAAACTAATTATAATTTGGGTATAGATTTACATACAAAGTAAAAATATGTAAACTTAATATAAAATTAAAAACTTTAGGATAGTGTACTATGTCTCGTGATTCTTTAACACATGAAAGTAATATTATTGAACAAAAATCTCTTGCTTGGGATCAAGCTTATGCTAAATATAAAATGTTCTTTGCGGGTCTCGTATTTGCCACACTGTCCTTTATAGGCACACACTCTATTAGCACGAGCAACTTTATATTAAAAATATTAGAATGTGCTTCGCTTGTACTGTTATTAGTTTCTGGACTTGTATTATTATTTCATCTTGCTCAGCATTTAGGGAATTTATATAACTTCAAAAATAAATTTTTTTTATTGGTAATGGATGAACGAACTTATTGGTTCCCATTCATTCTTGGAATGATACTCCTAGTTTTAAATCGATGTTTTCTTCTATTCTAAAACGAAAACTAGGTCACTCTTGAAACACATTATTTTAATTTTTCGAAAAAGGCGTTATAACTATGGGAGTTCTTGCTACTATTATTTTACCTATTGTTTTAGTTATCGTCACAACATTAATACAAATTTACAAGCATAAAAATGAAAGAATAAATAAAATAGTTGAAGGCTATATCCAACTTCATCGAAGTGCTGAAAACAAAGGATTACGAGCACTAGTAGAGGCTGGGATGAGTGAAATAAAAAGTGAAAAAGAGGGAAAACTTGTTATTGATAAGATCATACAACGGATATCAGACAATCCTCTTCAAGGTCAAGATAAAGAAACTAAAATAAGAAAATGTGGAATTAAAAAATTCTTTAAAAATCTAACTTCTAAAGATCTTCAGAGCAAGACTATTGAAGAAATAATTCAAGAAAAATGCAAAAAGTAACTATGTAAGCTATTTTTACTTTTTTTCTGCAACAACTCTCGCTAGTTATTTCTAAAATTATTCTCGAAAGAATGCGATCAACTCCAGAAACGTCACTTTTTTCACAAAAAAGTAAAAGATGTATATAAAAGCTTACTCGCTCACCCCAACCCTCTCCCCCAACAAGTTGGGGGAGAGGGGATAAAGATGCCAAAGTGGTTTTAGATTGTTTCTCGTTTTGAGTCTACGCTAAATATTAAATTTTTAAACCTTTTTGGTGGACACGTGCTTTACAAATAATCTTTAAATTCAAACTCCATGCATACGCACTTTGCCCACCCTACAATTTACTTATTTAACCATATTAAAAGTCAACTTCAATGAAACCACATCACGTGCACCTTCATTGATACCGTTAATCAAAACTCTATTACTAGTTATATTGATATTTTGATCCTTGATAAATGCATGAGCGTAACCACCGTCAATCGATATATATTTATTGATTTGATATCCCATCGATGTGGCTAGAATTACACTATCACCATTTGAAATTTGATAGAACGGATTTCCCGGTGATTGATTGTAGCTACCTGCAAGCCGCACTATCCATTTAGAAGTTGCACGATAATGACCACCCAGCGTAACAACCCATGTATCTCGTAATCTAAAAGGAACTGAGGCGTTTAAAATGACTGGTTGTAATCCTGATAGAGATGCAATGCCATACACATCAAGATCTTTAAACGCACTCCATTGAATACGTTGAATAGTCGTAATAAGTCCAAGCTTTGGTGTTACAAAATGGTTAACTGTCAATACACTACGTGCGGGTGTCATTAATTTATAATAATAATTGCTTGAAACAAAATCTTGAATACCACGAAGAATACTTTCCCCTCTAAGCTCATAGTTCGTAACACTACGATAATTAAAACCAATGGTTGTACTTGGTGCAAGCTTTAAGAGAAAACCTACATTACCGCCAACACCCATACCATTTGAACGATTATCACTAGCACTATCAGCTGTATTAGAACCGGGAAATTGATTAATTGGTTTCAAATGTATATTTGCATAAGAAAAATCAACACCTACACCTACTGAAAAAAAGTTATTTATCTTAACTTCAATCGCAGGAACAATATCGTGATCTGCTATGGTATTGCTGGCTTGCACATAACGCTGAATCGAGTTTTCAGCGACATCTCTAAAAGCAGAATTAGCCATCATTGCTAAACCAAATGTAATATTGTCTGTTATCGGAATTGCAAAATAAGCCGAAGGCGAATAATACTGCGCACGCGAATCTCCACTTCCCATCTCGGTCAAACCTTTAAAAAATATCGTTGATTGCCCCGTAAATTTGGTACGAAAATCACCTATAGATCCTAATATAATAAATTGAGGATTTTCTAACAGAACTAAAGCAGCTGGATTGTAGTAAGCTGCTGTTGCATCGTTTATAACTGCAGCACCAATGGTTGATTCAATAATTGAAGCATAAAGTTTAAATGGAAATAACAATAAGATAAAAATCCAAATTTGAGTTCGTTTCATTAGTTTCAAAATTTACAACCCTATTATTTAAAATAATTAAATATTATGAAAATTTAGATTTTGCTATTGTTTTTCACATAAATATTCTGATCCTCAAAATCAAAATAAACAAGATTTTCTCTAAAAAAATTGGAACCAATCAAACCATCAAACGGAACACCATCAGGAATGTTTTCAAGTAAAAACCAAGTATTTGGCATTTGCTGCTTCGTAAGAACAGCGAATAAATTTTTTGTTACTATACACAAAGAATTTTTATCCTTATAAGTTTCTTCACTAGTACATGTTGATTTTTCCAATCGCTTTACAGATGTTTCTTTGATAATAGAAGGAATAGCGCCTGTATCCCATCCAAGCGTTATTCGATTTTTATTTAGACTTAAGTCCGTCAAAAGATGCTTATGAAATGGTACATTAATCCAATTCGCAATGTAATATTGTTTTAATCGTATACCTTTCTTAATGAAAATTGCTTGAGAATGAGAATAATCTAATAAAACATTAAATTTTGATATTAACCCGTAACCAATAACCCCATTTCGCGAAGCTTCACTATCTTTAAAACCAGCGTCATTCCCACCCCACAGTTTTGTCATCAATGTTCCCTTAACATTCCTAATAATAAAATTTCCAATTTTAAGCTTAGGAACAATAAATTCTTTTTCACAATGCGAACCATCAAATGACTTATAACATAAACTTTTACCGGTAAATTTGACGTGTAATCCATTTAATGCATATTTAGATAAAATAATATCTGATTTAGAAGCACCCGTATCAAATATGAGTGGTAATTGTTTTCCCTGTATTGTAATGATCGTAGAAGGTAAACCATAAGGAGAAGGATTACCAGTATCAAATTTTAATGGTAATATTGAATAATTTACACTATCAAGTCCAAAACTTATTAGAGGAAAAATGCAAGCAATCAGTATAATTACCCAGTTTTTGTAACGATTATTAAGCATATTAGTTTCACCATAAACATGTCATTGCATACTATCAAATACTCAAAATAATGAGAAGAAAAGGGTCAGACTCAGAAACGACTTGGTGGCACGTGCTTCGGGAGCATTTGATTTAAATGGTGCTGGCGGTGGGACTCGAACTCACGACCTACTGATTACAAATCAGTTGCTCTACCAACTGAGCTACGCCAGCTTTTGAATGAGAACGAGCATTCTAGTAAAAAATTGGCTTTGTGACAACTGGAAAACACTGTAATCAGTAAAACTCAGTCAAAATGTTCCTCTAAAAACCTCCATTGAAACGCCTCTGTTAAACCCCATGTAATAAGTCTAATTTAGCAGATATCTTATTTACCAAATTAGGCATTGGTTGCTTTGTTGTAAACTAGAGTGTTTTTCCCATGATAATCGCATCTTCACGACCACGTTTTAAGCGATAATACTGTTTACGAATACCTATTTCATTAAAACCTAGTCGCGTATAAAGATCAAAAGCGCCTTTATTTGATTTTCTTACTTCTAAAAAAAGGTTTTTAATATGATGTTGCTTTGCTAGATCAATTAAAAACAAAAGCATTTTTTTACCTAAGCCTTGCTTTTGATATTCAGGTGCAACTGCTATGTTCATAATTTGAGCTTCTTCAATTTGACTAGTCACTGAAATAACCCCGAAGCCAATTGCGTGTTCCTCTAATTCGAGCACAAATGCATAGTTTGGTGGCTTTAAACAATCTTTAAATGAAACGACAGTCCATGGTGCATGTTGAACCATATTTTCTAATGCTACGACTTCTTTAAAATCAGCCTCTGTCATAGGTCTTATAATTGTGTTTTTCAATGTAGTTTGCATAAATTTAAATAATTATTACAAAAAATAGCGTTGTCATTGCGAGCGTAGCGAAGCAATCCAGAGCTGACTATCTATATCAACTCAGTTCTGGATCAACTATGTTTTAACGCTTATTTTTATTTATTCAGGTTGAGTCAGAAATTGACCATTGCTCACTAGATAATCTCTGATTTTGGCATTTGCGATCACTATAATCTTCCTCATCAGCGCAGT
>JBFWPS010000023.1:0-13496 GCA_050249855.1 Gammaproteobacteria bacterium | reverse complement strand
CTTGTATTACATTAAGAAAGAATGAATGCAATAGCATATCAAGCAACAAAAGCAAAACCTATGCCATCATTTGATATTGTTACAGAAATTGACAACCATGAATTAGTTAATGCGATTGATCAAGCAAACCGAGAAGTGGGAACCCGCTTTGATTTTAAAGATTCTGGTGCCCTGTATGAGTTAAAAGATGATAAAATTTTAATCAAAGCACAAAATGAATTTCAAGTAAAACAAATGCAAGAAATTTTAAACTTAAAATTATCTAAACGCGGTTTGGACATCCGCAGTCTTGAATTGGGCAAAATTGAAACAGCCCTGCATGAAGCTAGATTAACGATTACAGTTAAGAAAGGGATTAAGCAAGACTTTGCCAAGAAGATCACAAAACTCATTAAAGAAAGCAACCTGAAAGTGCAAGCATCCATTCAAGGTGAACAAATACGTGTAACGGGTAAAAAGCGAGATGATTTACAAGATGCCATTGCATTACTGAAAGATGGGAAACTTGAACAACCCTTACAATATACGAATTTTAGAGATTAGATAAAATTTATTTTTTTTCTAATAATGGAAATTTTCTTAACCAATCTACAACGGAGATACACTGAATAACTTTTTGGTCTATTTTAATAGTTTCAGTTTGATCTAATGTGATGATAAAACCTTCGTTTAGGTTTAATTCATTCATCGCTGTCATTAAAGCGCGTATTTCCCGCTCGCGTGTTTTAATATGACTTATGTTGTCACATATCTGGATGAGCATAATGATTTTTTTGCCAACTCGAAGACAAAAATCGACTTCTAAATCATTTTTGGTTTTATAGTAATAGATAGAGTATTGTAGGGGGATACTGTATCGTCTTAAATCTAGATAAACAATGTTTTCTAAATATTTGCCCGCGTTTTTAGAAAATTGAAATCCGATAATTTCTAAAAAACCCGTATCAATGCAATACACTTTTTTTTGTGCGCTAGTTTGAACACTAGTCGAAAATGCATATTTATCTAAAGTAAATATCAGATAAGCGCTTTCTAGGTAGTGTATATAATTTTTTACTGTATTTATGCTTCCAAGATGCAAAATATTTTTTAATTTACTATAAGAAATTAAAGCGCCAGGGGTACTCAATAACCATAATGATAATTCTCTAATCGCTTTTACAGCTTTAATATCAAAGCGTACGATGACATCTTTATATAAGATATTTTCATATATATTTTTAATAATAATTGGATTTTTATATTGAAGATATTCTGGGATTCCACCTGATACACTAAATTCATTAAATGCATTTTTAAGCAACCCGCGTTCTTTTGTGAGTATAGGTGCTACTTCAGATGTTGAATTTTCAGTAAATCTAAGATATTCGCGAAATGAAAAGGGTAGTAATTCAATAGTTATATGACGTCCGGTTAATTTAGTACTTAGCTCACTGCTTAATAAGTCAGCGCTCGAGCCACTAATTACAAATTTATTTCCTGCTTTATACATTCTTCGTATATAAGTTTCCCATTGATCAACTACTTGAATCTCATCAAAAAAGAAAACTTTTCTTTCTCCATATAATTCAATAAAAATTTCATAGAGCACATTAAAATCGTCAACATTGAAATTAATCAAACGCTCATCTTCAAAGTCTAAATAATATATTTGTTCAGGGAATGTTTGTCTTAATGCTTGTAGCATCAGTGTAGATTTTCCACTTCGACGCATGCCAGTGATGGCCACTATATGCGGTAGGCCGAGGACTGCCATGATTTCACTCAGACACTCACGTTCTATACCTGATGGTAGGGTTTGTAGGACTTGATATTGTTCTTGTACAACATCTTTTAGTAATCCACGATCCATGATTTTTTCACCTTGTCATTGTCAGTGATCGATTTTTTATAAAATCGATCATTCTTAATGACAGTATAGCTGGTTAAACCTGTCATTTCAAATAACAGCTTTGTTTTTCGTAAGTCCTGTTAATAAGGTGTTGTGCGCAAAATGTACAATCTGGTTCTCAATTACGTCTAAATATGCTCAATTTTGAGCTGATCATCATCCAGTAGGATTTGGATATAGGCATCCTGTTCAGTACTTGGAATGTTTTCGCTGACCTTATAGCGTCCCGCAATAGAGATAAGTTCCGCGTCTAATGATTTGCAAAAGATGCGTGCGCTGCTGTCACCCATAACCCCAGCAAGTACTCGACCACGTACCGGACCGTAAACATGTATATGACCATCCGCTAAGATCTCAGCGCCATGACTAACTGGTCCAATGATGATGAGATCGGCCTCAGGTGCATAAATTTGTTGGCCTGAGCGAACGGGTGAAGTAATTAATTTACTTTTACGATGAGGTTTTTCGGTTTTATTTTCAGGTGTTGGTTTTGTATCCGTTTTTGTATTGGCTGGAAAAACCGCAATATTTAATTCGCTGGCTTGTTTGATTAAGTCTTCGTCTTGGCTTCGTATGCCTACCGGTATTATTCCGGCTTGACGCAAAGGTGTTATAAAGTTATTAAGTTTGATTGGGTCAGCTAAACCCGATAAGTCTAAAATAATGGGGGCGTGTTGAAAAAATTGGGGTGATTTAGAAATAGTATCTTGTAATTGTTGTTTAAAGGCGGTCAAACTGTTTTTAAGCAAGTGTAATGTAGTAATTGTGACCAAGCTACCTGAAAGCTTGAATACATTTTGTGTTTGTTTAGATGCCGCGTTAATCATTCTAACCTCACGTATTTTTGAACCCTTTAGGACTTACGAAAAACTTAAGCCGTCATGTATGGACCCTGCCCTGGACGCAAGTGATAAATTGAATATCTAACAAAACAAAGGTTGAGATGCAGTCATGTATTCGGCCTCTGGTTGAGTGATATACGTTCACTCGGGCCCTGATAGTATCTGCGCTCTTACTCCTCATCATTGCGACGGCCTATAATGGCCTTTGACGAACATTAGGTTTTGCAAGAGCTGGTCTTACCTGTTTTGCTATCAATTTTAATTTACCTTCGCACTCTCCAGAACTTGGTTTCCAACAACTCATTACTACTTCATTTAATTACTTTTACAACAAAATTTTCTATCAAACTGTTCTAAGCAGACAACTCTTTTGGATAACGGTAACACTCCCCAGTTGCCATCACTGCCCACAGCATCCGTGCATTTTTATTCGCTAAGGCCACCGCTGCTTTATTGAATCCACAACGTTGCTTTTTATCACTCACCCAACGACTTATTTTATCCGTTTTATCATCACAAACTTTCACAATTGTACGAGCGCCTTGAACCAAGAGCTTTCTCATATAACGGTCTCCTCGTTTCGTGATCCCGCCTAATTGTATCTTGTTCCCACTCGAATGTTGTTTGGGAACTAATCCTAACCAAGCAGCAACTTCTCGACCATTTTTAAATACGCTCGCATCTCCTATCGTCCCAACCATCGCTGAGGCTATCAAAGGCCCAACACCAGCTATCTTTTGTAATTCCTGACACATCCTATCTGCTTTCGCCATCCGTTCAATCTCTTGGTCATAATGCTTGACTTGTGTATCCAATATTTTAAATTGCTTATAGAGACCCGTAAAAACTTCTTTGGCTTTGGTACTTAACTTATCTTCATTGACCTCTAAAATAGCCATCATTTCATTCATGTGTTCAACTCCTTTGGAAATAATCACACCGTATTCCGCTAATAAGCCTCTTTTATCTGATTGCTTTGTGCTGTTCTCTGTTTGACAGAAAGTTCTCTGGCTCTATGTACAAGCAAAAGATCTTGTTGCTCAATCCTTTTAATCGGTACAAATTTCATATTCGGTCGTACGACGGCTTCTGCTATCCCTCGCGCATCATTTTGGTCATTTTTATTTGACCAAACATAAGGTTTCACAAATTGAGGCGCCATCATTTTTACGGTATGGCCATATGGTTCAAATAACCGTGCCCAATAATGTGCCGCGCCACACGCTTCGACCCCTACTAAACAAGGTTGCAAATTGCTCATAAAGGCTATCAGTTTCTCTCGACTCAAGCGCTTGCGTAAAACATGTTTCCCTTGAGCATCATTTCCGTGTAATTGAAAAACATTCTTTGCCAAATCAATACCTAATGTTTTAATATCTTTCATATGGACTCTCAATTTAATTTGAATGACTATTACTACTTTTCATTCTGGCTCATTTGAAGCCTTTTATAAATGGCAGGGTCCATACTATTATTGCGAGAAAAACAAAGGGGTCAAGTCTTTTTATTAGCGGTTTATAGTTCTGTGTTTATAAACCGCTAATAAAAAAACTTAACCCCTTCCTTTGCCTCTATACGTATGTACAATTTAACAGTAAAATTCTTCGATTATCAGAGTGCAATACTCGGAATTTAAAAGAATCGATGATGACCATTTCACCTCGTTTTGGTAAATACCCAAAACGATTCATAACTAATCCACCAATCGTATCATATTCTTCATCACTGAAATTACTTTTGAAATACTCATTGAATTCTTCAATAGAGGTAAGGGCTTTAACAAAAAATCGATTATTAGCAGCAGGTAAAATATTTGGCTTTTCTTCAATATCATATTCATCTTCAATATTACCTACAATTTCTTCTAAAATATCTTCAATTGTAATTAAACCAGCTATACCACCATATTCATCTACGACTAATGCCATATGATTTCTATTCAAACGAAATTCACGTAATAAAACATCTAAGCGTTTGCTTTCTGGTACAAAAACAGGTGTTCGAATTAACGTTTTTAAATCAAGTGGTTTATCTGTTAACTTAAAATGATACGGTAATAAATCTTTTGCTAATAATATTCCAACTATTTCATCACGATTATCACCAATGACAGGAAAGCGTGAGTGACCAGAATCAAGAATGATAGGTAGTAAATCAGATAAGGTAGCATCTTCTTCTACGACAATCATTTGAGAGCGTGGAACCATAATGTCGCGTGCGCGTGTTTTAGAAACTTCTAAAACACCTTCTATCATAGCTAAAGCATCTGCATTTAATAAATTACGTTGTTGCGCATCACGTAAAAACTCAACTAATTGAGCTCTATCTTGTGGTTCCCCCACTAATGCAGCAGCCAATCGTTCAAACCAACTCCGTTGAGGTATTAGTTCATCTTGTTCTTCACTCATTTTTACTATATCTCCCTATTGATATGGATTTTCGTAACCCAATTTGGCTAAAATATTAATTTCTTCCTGTTCCATTATTTCCGCTTCATCTTCTTTTATATGATCGTAACCAATCAAATGTAAAGTACCATGTACAATTAAATGTGCCCAGTGCGCTAAAGAACTTTTGTTTTGTGATTTTGCTTCTTCATCTACAACACCCGCACATATCACAATATCACCTATATAATGTTCCATTTCTTCCGGTAAAAAAAACTCATCTTTTTCTAATGGAAAGGCTAATACATTCGTAGGATAATCTTTTTTAAGTGCTTTATGATTTAAGGCTTGCATTTCTTCTTTATCGACAATACGTACTGTGATTTCAGCTTCATCAAGCTTCTTATCTAAAGCAGCATCAATACATTGATTGAAAAATATTTTTTTAGGAATTGATTTATTAGAACTTGCTTTTTGAAGCGTAAGGTCACACTTCATTCGTTGTCTCCTGATTGATCAAAATCATTATAAGCTTCAATAATTTGTTGCACGAGCGGATGTCTTACAACATCTTTAGAATCAAAATAAGTAAAGCAAATACCCGTTATTTTTTCTAACACTTGTATGGCTTCCATCAAACCAGATTTTTTACCTTTTGGTAAATCAATCTGTGTGATATCACCGGTAATAATTGCTTTTGAACCGAATCCCACACGCGTTAAAAACATTTTCATTTGCTCAGTTGTCGTATTTTGACTTTCATCTAAAATAACAAATGCATCATTTAAAGTTCGGCCACGCATATAAGCTAAAGGTGCAATCTCTATAATATTTTGTTCAATTAAGTGTGCTACTCGTTCGAAGCCCATCATTTCGAATAAAGCATCATAAAGAGGACGTAAGTAAGGTTCAATTTTTTGAGCTAAATCACCCGGTAGGAAGCCTAAACGCTCCCCTGCTTCCACTGCAGGTCGAACTAATAAAATTCTTTGTACTTGTTGTGTTTCTAGTGCAGAAACTGCAGCAGCCACGGCTAAATAAGTTTTACCAGTTCCAGCTGGGCCAATACCAAAATTGATATCGTATTTTTGAATATTTTGTAAATATAAACGTTGATTGCTTGTACGTCCGCGGATGTTTCCAGCTTTTGTGAGAATATTAACTTCTTTTGATTCACTCGACTCATTGGAAGTTGTCGCTGAATTTTGTGTATCTCTTAATTGCAAATGAACCTCCTCTGAAGAAAGGAAATGTGACGTGTTTGTTTGTTCATAGAGTTTTTTTAAAACTTCTTGGGCTTTAGCAACGGGAATAGGATCACCACTAATTTGAAAATGATTGCCTCTATCGCTAATTTCGACCTTCAGGGTTTTTTCTACTTGACGCAAATGAATATCGTGATGTCCCCGAAGGCTTGCTAAACGGTGATTATCGATGGGTGTAAATTTCAAATCAGTAACTGTTTTATTACTCAATGTCAGCGCCATGTTTGTTGTGTACCTACTGTAATCATAGCATTTGTTTAAGATTTATCTATTAAATTACCGCGTAGCGAATTAGGTAACGCCTCAGTAATTTTGACAGAAACAATTTGACCTATAAGCTTTGAAGGACCGTCAAAATTCACCACTCTATTATTCTCTGTGCGTCCAGAAAGCTGGTTTTGATCCTTCTTGGCTTGACCAGTCACTAAAATAGATTGCACAGTCCCGACCATTTCTTCGCTAATTTTTTTGGCTTGCTGAAGAATTCTAGACTGTAATATCGCTAATCTCTGCTTTTTTTGCTCTAAAGGGACATCATCAGGCAAACTAGCAGCGGGCGTACCAGGTCTTCGGCTATAGATAAAGCTAAATGAAGTATCAAAGCCAATTTCATGAATTAAATTCATAGTTGCCATAAAATCTTCTTCTGTTTCACCTGGGAAACCAATAATAAAATCAGAAGAAATACTAATATCAGGCCTAACTTCACGTAGTTTTCGAATTTTTGATTTATATTGTAAAGCGGTATAACCACGCTTCATCAAACTTAAAATACGATCAGAACCACTCTGTACAGGTAAGTGTAAATGGTTTGCTAATTTTGGAATGGTTGCATAAGCACGTATTAAACTATCTGAAAAAGCCAGTGGATGAGAGGTCGTAAAACGAATTCGTTCTATACCTTCAACGGCAGCTACATATTCAATTAATAAAGCTAAATCAGCAATTTCACCGTTATGCATTAACCCACGATAATCATTGACGTTTTGACCTAATAGATTAATTTCACGCACACCTTGTTCAGCTAATCCAACGACTTCTGCAATCACATCATCAAATGGTCGGCTAATTTCTTCACCACGTGTGTAAGGCACAATACAAAAACTACAATATTTACTGCAACCTTCCATAATCGATACAAAAGCAGTAGGCCCATCGGCTTTTGCTTCCGGCAATTTATCAAATTTTTCAATTTCTGGAAATGAAATATCAACAGAGGGTTTAGTTGTACGACGTACTTCTTGAATCATTTCAGGAAGACGATGTAAAGTTTGTGGGCCAAAAACGATATCCACGTAAGGTGCACGTTTAATAATGGTATCCCCTTCTTGGCTGGCCACGCAACCACCCACAGCGATTAAAACATCCGGACGTGCTTTTTTTAATATGCGCCACTCGCCTAATTGGGAAAAGACCTTTTCTTGTGCTTTTTCACGCACGGAGCATGTATTGAGCAAAAAAAGATCTGCTTCACTGGGGTTATCCGTCATGACTGCCTGAAAAGAGGCCCTCAAACCATCAAACATACGATTTGAGTCATATTCATTCATCTGACAACCATGTGTTTTTACAAAAACTTTCATCGGTCTTTATCTTTCCTTAAAAATGGGTGTAGTATATACGACTTTTTAGGCTATTACGAGATGCTAACACACTATTTTGAAGAAATAATGAACACAAAAACACTCACAAAACTCATTCACAAAACTTTAGATGACCACAAAGCACAGAATATTACTCTGCTTGATGTCACAGAGTTAACACAAATTACCGATTGCATGATCATCTGCAGCGGTACATCCACTCGTCATGTAAAAGCACTCTCTGATCATGTAGTCAAAGTTGCCAAAGAAAATCATATTCATGTTTTAGGTATTGAAGGTGAACGAGAAGCAGAATGGATTCTAGTTGATCTTGATAATGTAATTGTTCACATCATGATTCCAACCACTCGAGAATTTTATCAACTTGAAAAACTCTGTGATATAAAACCCTCCTCACAGGTCGCATGAAAATCAAACTCATCGTACTTGGTACACAAATGCCATCTTGGGTCACTGCAGGCTTTGAAGAATATGCAAAGCGATTAAAACTTTTTACGCTAGAACTGCATGAAATTCCCTTACTTAAGCGAACCAAAGAAAGTGATTTAACAAGAATATTGAAATCAGAAAGTCAAAGTATTCTGCAAATGCTGAAACCTCATGATCATTTAATTGCACTTGAAGTAACTGGTAAAAATGATACGACAGAAACATTAGCAGAAAAACTTCGCACTTGGATCGATGAAAATCGTGATATCACTTTACTCATTGGTGGTCCAGAAGGTTTATCAAATGAATGTTTAGCGCGTGCAAATAGTACTTGGTCTTTGTCATCACTCACTCTACCCCATCCATTAGTACGCATTATTGTGGCGGAACAACTTTATCGAGCACAAAGCATCTTACAAAATCATCCGTATCATCGGGGGTAAGTTTTAATTGCAGGCATATTTTTTCGTGGTAAAATAATTATTTTTTGTACATGTTTAAACTTATAATATATATATATTGGTGATAGGATGGATGATAAAGTAGACGATCTACAAGACATAATAGATCAATTAGAATTTGACGAAAATGTTTTACAAGAATGCCCTTCTAGCACTGAGAGAAGGTTTTGGTTACATGTAAAAAATAGTATCATTTTAATCTTAAAAGAAAATACGCATGCCACATTTGATGAAAGTGGCAAACTGAGTATAAATGATTTAATTTATAAAACAATTTATTGTGCTCAAGATAGAAACAATATTTATTTCTTCCAACTAAAATACTCCAGTGATAAAACTATTACACCGCGCACTAAAAAAGGGTTAGTTATAAACACAATTAGTGATAACGGAGAGCACAGTGGAAATTTATTGTTACATCTTATTGTAAAATCAGCCATAGGCGATCAAACCGATCTAAGAAACTTTTTTGCACAAGAAAGAAATTATTCTGTTTTTGATCTGGAAAAAAGAGATAAACAAACAAAATTT
Organism: Gammaproteobacteria bacterium; assembly: GCA_050249855.1. Taxonomy (GTDB): domain Bacteria; phylum Pseudomonadota; class Gammaproteobacteria; order JBGSLN01; family JBGSLN01; genus JBFWPS01. Next base: position 4,086 of record JBFWPS010000023.1, on the reverse strand, counting down.
GAAAGCATATTACTTTCAGAATTAGATGCGGTAAAAGCAGCAACTAAAGAAGCTGGTTATTTTGTTCTCCCACAACAAGTTATAGACAAGTTAGAATTATCTCCTGAGCAAGCTAGTAAAATCTCTGATTCCGGAGATATAACTCAAAGTACGAATATATCAGAAGAAGATATAGTTTTTTCAAAAGAAATTTTATCTCAAGAAAAATATGAATATTTTCTGAGTAAAATTTGCGAACTCAAAATTAAAGAAATCGCATTTTACTTGACAGAGGGAAAATGTATAAAACCAATGGCCGATGTGTGTATTTCCATTTTAATTTTTGATAATGATTCAAATAACAATGTTACTATCATTAATGCTAGCATTGCATTTGATAAGTCAAATTCTTTAGCCAGGGGGATATGCATTAAAAAACATGAAGAGAACCTTATTGATTGTCTCATGTTATCGCGATGGAACCAGGATAGAAGTAATAAAACAATTTTGAGATTTTCAAATAGGCCACTTGAGGATATAGTTGAAATACATGTGATCTTTGGAAAAATATCATATGCAATATTAACGGATAAAGCAGATAAAAAAGGCAGAGGAATAAATTTTTGGGAAGATCTGGTTTTTAAAAGATCTGTAAAAGACATAAAAGAACAATGTAGAGAATTTGAAGTTGACTTTAAAAATGGCTATAAAGCCGTAAGTAATACAGAAGAAGTCAATCTATCTGAGGATATTAAAGAACGCTCAAGAGTTGATACTGAAAAAAATGACAGTCAAGCTAATCATGTTAAACGAATCATAAGAAATCAACAAGCCAATTACGGAACTTTACTTTATTTACCTACTGCATATGGTAAAACATTCGTAAATTTGTTAGCAATACAAGAACATTCTAGACTAAGTGGATCATCTAATCCTAAATATTTAATTATTGGTCCAAAATCAGTGGCAAGTGTTTGGAAAAAAAGTGCCAATCAATTATATGAAGATAGTGATGGAAGCATAGATTTTGAATTAGTTGGTTTCGAAGGAGATGACTCGCTTCGCGAAACAAAAAGTCGCGAACAAGAAGAAAATCATCCAATTCTATTTTTTACAAGCACAGAAAAATTAGATGCAGATATCAAGAATTTTTTAATGTTTGAGATGGATAAATCTAGTGGCAAAAATGATATTCGACATAATTATTTTGACATCGACAACAGTTATTATTTAATAATTGGGCTTCTAGCAACACTGAAGATATTGGTCAGAGTAGGAAAAAATTGTATTTTACTTGGATGTAAAGACACATGGATTGAAGACTTAAATCATCTAAAATCAAAATCTGAAAAAATAAAATTATTTTTAAAAAGCATTTCCTCAAAGTACGAAAAAAACAATGAAGCTCTAAAATTCTTCGACGGAACTGATAAAAAACTAGAAGATTTTAGAGAAGAAACAAAGCTAAATCGAGCTAGATATTTTGAAGAGTTCTCATTTCTTAATGACTTTCAAAAAGATTATCAAAAGCTTTCAGATGATCAAATAGAAATTTTTACAGAAGCAATTTTTTATTATATTTCTGGTGCATTCTATCTAATTGGCAAAGAAATTGATAACGACCTAGAACTCATTCGAGATTTATCAAAGCTTGGTGAGATAAGAGCTCGTCAATTACGGGAATTAAACAGCTATCGTGAAAAATTTTCAGGTATCATTTTAGATGAAAGCGATTTGGTATTAAAAAATGCTGACGGCTCTAGAACAAATCGCTTCATATTTGGCTTAGCGCAATATTGTCAAAGACGAGCAATTAGAAACCCTCAAAATCCTAAAACACTTTTAATTGCTGCCTCAGCAACACCTTGGCCAAATGACATTAGTGAGTTTATGGATCATGTCCATTTTCTACTGCCTGGATTAACGAGTAAATATCATGAATTACTCTATCGATTTTCAAAAAGCTGGGGAAAATTAGGCAAATTTCTCGAGCATAAGCAAGAACATGTTAGAGATCGATTTGATAAACTTTCAACACCAGTAAGAACGTACTTTTTTGAATGGAAAAAACTATTTTTTCAAAATTTAGTTTCATACGTTGAACCTGGAATCTCTACTAGTAACAACTACAAAGAAAAACTTTTACTAGTAAACTGCAAAGCATCATTAAGCTCTGTCATAATGAAAAAAGAAAAAGCTGAAATTCCTCCAGTCAGTGCCTTTTATTCTCGTTGTTTGAGTGCTGCCATTGATATTGACACCCAACTTGACAAAGATAGTAATATGGCAGAGATGATTTTTCAAATATTAAGTTCTACTCCAGGTGTATTTACCATAAAAAAAATCGCGTTTTATATTGATAGGCAAGAAGATGCAAGAAATATTACTAAATTAATTGAAAGTAAATCTTCAGAAATTGATCCTTGTGATATTTCATTTAGCTACTTCTTTGCTGATAAAATTGACAAAAAAGCATCTGAACCCCAAGATAGACTTCGACAATTAAATGCTTTTAATAATATGTTGGTTATTGGTGATCTTTGTGCGTATATATTACACATGATGCATTCATCAAAAAGTAAGACAGAAAGTAAGACAGACTATCTTGCAAAATTACTAAATGATCACATTGACAGTGAAAATGCTAAAAGATCTGATTTTAAAACAAAGAGGAAAACCAAAAGTAAGTTACAAGACAAAGATTATCTAAAAATTTTTTTTCGTTATGCTTTTAATGAAAATCATGAGTTGTATACGGATGTTGACAGCAGATTAAAAAATTTTTTTCTTGACTTAAATAAATTAGTGAAAGAATCCTCTGACAACATTATAGAAGACTTTCGCAAACAAACAACTTTACTGTGGAATCATATTAGCTATTTTTTTATAGAATCAACTCCATTTGAATTCGTAAATTACTTCGATGGTCGCGTAAATGAAAAAGTTGATACCAATCAAAAATTGTTTTTAGCCATGGTTAAATATACCTTATGCTATTTGGCAAAAATTTGCAAAAGCAATGTACTTGTTTTTGGTCCAGCAGGTGCATCAGGTATTAGAATTGATGCTGATTTACTATTTATTTTATCTGGCGCATGGACCGAAGGCAGATTGAGCCAAATAAAAGGACGAGTAGGAAGAAAGAGAGCTAAAGATGGCTCGAGTAGATTTTGTTTAATTTATTTACCATTAACTGATACCATTTTTGAATTATACATCTTGAAACACTATGTTAAAAAAGCATGGTTAAATCAATTTTTAATGGCAACTAGTATTAGATCAAAGGATATTTATGACCCCTTATTAGCAGTACGAGAATTAGAAAAAACTTACAAAGAAAGAAAAGACCGTCATTTTTTATCTCCTGAAATTCATCAATTAGCTGAACCTGGTTTGAAAATGGCAGAAAATTATCTGACTTATCCACCCTTAGATAAAGCACACATTATCATGGATTTGGTGAGAACTGATTATACCCAACTTAGATTAGATATGAGTACCACCTTAGACACACCAGCTTGCAGTCAAGAATCTATTGAAATACCTATTTCACCAGAATATTCCAGAGTAATCATGCAGCCCAATATGAGATCTACTCGTCATCAACCTGAGACTTTAAAAATGCCAGTTGAAAATGATACAATGCCTTTAGTTCATTGCTCATCTAGCATGTTGATGGATATAGAACCTACCTCCAGAGAAAAACCTAAAAAAACCTCACAAAGAAAACCAGAAATAATTGAAATTCAACCAATACTTTTATCGGTTGATTATAAAAATCATTTGCGAGAAGTCATAAATAGCTTTGATGAACAAACAAAACTATTTATTTTAGCTTTACCCACACGAGGCGTTGAACCTGATTTAACTTACTCTCAATTTATTCAACATCTATCTTCTAGCATAATGGCTCAAAACATTAAATTCATCGTTTTATATGGTAATAATTTAGAAAAATCGACTCAAGAAGAAAATTTATCATTGGCAATTAAAAAACTTAAAGCTAGTATCAGTGAAGAAGAAAGTTTAATTAAAACGAATTTTAGTCATATTTATTCTTCATATCCTTCTATAATTTTCTTTCCATCAACTTCAATTGATCAGATA
>JBFWPS010000022.1:0-13640 GCA_050249855.1 Gammaproteobacteria bacterium | reverse complement strand
TTAGTGTTCAATTTGGAGGTCAATAATATATTTCAACCGAATAATGAGTATTTTAAATTAAATGTGATTCCAGTAGTTAATTTGTATCGTACTAGTTCAGAACCGATTCGATATGATCACAAAAAAAGTGAATATAAAATAGCAGTAGATGATGGCTGTGAGGTTTATAGACTTTTAAAAGTTACTGCTTTGAACCCTGCTAATGGTGAAGAGTTTGAAATTAGACCATTCTTAGAAAATATGTGCATTTCCTCAAAAGAACCATTTTATTCTTCATCGATACAACAGGGATTAGAAGAAACAATGCATTGTTTATCGTTGTCTAATGTTGAATTTTCTAAGAAATTACATATTTCATGTGAATTACTTGTTACAAATGGAGATTTTTCAAGAGAACAAATTTCAGATGGTAAACGAGGTTTTATTAATAATTTAAACGAAAGTGAGTTTTATGTAACCGCGTTGGTTAGACCAACACGTCAAATTAATATGCCAGACATTAAAAATTTTTACTGGAGGTTGCTGGCTAATATAAAGTCATTGCAAACAACTTCTATTAGTCTTAATTGGCTTAAAAATATTTTAACCCTGTATGATTTTAGTAGAACTAAATCAAATCAAGAACAAGTTGAAGGGTTAAAAGAAATACACATACAGAATAAAGTTAAAATAATTCATGGTTCTATATTAAATATAATGTGCGTTAATATTTTATTAAATGAAAAAAATTACAGCTCATTAGATAAATTATATTGGTTTTGTCATGGAGTTAAAGAATTGTTGAAATTCTATGTTCCGTTGAATTCGTTTTTAGAAATTAAATTCATTTGGTCTCCATCTTATCATGAGTTTGGTTGGTTTTTTGATGGCACGTTACATGACAGGATTATAGAGAGTGATTGAATATGTCTAAACAAACTTTTTATCAAATGCTTAGATATTCTGACTTGGAAAAAATCAATATTTTTCCAAATAAATCATTAATGTTCCCTGTGCACGACTGTAATAAAATATCGGATAGAATTTCAGTAAATTTTATAAATATATTTGGGAAAGATTCAGTTTTACCAAGAAGCGCTTTTTTTGAAGACTTAGGTCAAAATGAACTTTTGAATATGTTAAATCAATATATTTATCTGGTTTTGTATTTTACATATGAAAAGAACCATTTATATTTAAACCTTGAGAAAAACAGTGTTGCTTCATTTGAGTTTATGAAGATGTTTTCAAATGAAAAATTATTATTCAATTATAAACGAGAACTGTTGTGTATTCGTTTTATAAAATCTGGTTTGCCAAGTACAAAAAATCTTATTTTTATGCTGGAACAATTTATTCAGATGAAAGTCATTGTAGAGGAATTTGTACCTGAGAAAATTAATATTGCTCCTACAGTTTTGAATTGTATGAACCATATACTTGGATATAATGGTATCTTAGGTCAAAAAATCACCTTAATTGGTAATATGATTAATATTATTTTGGATCAAATCACGTTTAATGCTTGGTTGAGTTTTTTAAAGAACGAGCGAAAAATAATCTATTTAAATGAATTAATCAGCTGTATCGTTGGAACAAATCTAAAATGGCATCTTTATGTAAAAGTTTTTGTTGAAAATGTTCGAATTCACATAGGGGATAAGGAACTTTTTTTAGGTAGAACGACATTTTTTTCGGAAAGTTCATCTAAATTGCACATTATGTGTTTAAACGGATTCACATGAAAATAAACAATTATACTAATTATAAAGCAAGGGTATTTTATGGATATGATTTTCAAAATAATCCTCAATATACACTGGTTATAAAAGCAAACTATCAATACAACAGCAAAGGTAATTTATATTGTATTAGTAATGGTGAGTCGATATTTGCCTGTGATTTTTTCCGTGATAAATACAACAATAGTTCGATTGTGGCTGCGGAAGAATCAATGCCGTATAAGTGTGGTTCTGAATTCATTGTTTATGCTAAGACAGCAGTGCAATATGAAAAATTAAAAATTGCTAAGATACTAATTGGTGTAAATAAACATGACTATGAAATTGAGAAAGGATTAGTTATATTTCCTAAGCGTATTTGGAAAAAGAAATTCTTCAAATACAGGATTAAGTCACTAGGATTCTTAGAGTCAATCCCTATTACTTATGAACATGCATTTGGTGGGGTTGATCAGTTTGATTCTAGTAAGGTTTTCAACCAAAATCCTATAGGTAAGGGGTTTTCATATCACACTAAATCATTTGAATCACTGCAATTACCACTAATAGAAAATATAGATCATCAGATTTCTTCGCCAAAAGATAAACCAAATACTGTCGGGCTTACTCCAATTCCTAAGTTTTACGAACCAAGGCTACAGACATGTATTGATAGAACAGCTAATCAGTTTAATGTCGCCCCGCTTGACCAGCAGTTTAAAACCCCATTTTTACCGGGTGATGAAATCTATTTTTCAGGCATTCAAAGTGTGATGCATGCCGGAAAAAATATTTTATTTGTTCCTAATACGTCAATTCATGTGTTATTGAACACTATCAAAAATAAAATCGCACTGAGTGGTCATTGTGATACATTGATTTTGAATGCTAATGCTAATACTTTATCACTTGTTTTTCGCTATCCAATTGTTATCAAACATTTAGAACGTGAGGTTGTAATTAACATTAATTCATAAAAGGAGATTATATGTTGTTATCGAAATTAAATTATAGATTTATACAATCAAAATTTTTTAACTTAGTACAAAATGAGAGAAAACATGAATTAAAGTTTCAGTTTGGGGCTCTTACTATCATTTTGAACGAAACAGGCGAATTTACAATAGCTAATACAAAATCAAGTTTTAAAATTTCCGCTGATGGTCACATTGCTATTTCTGCTGCACATACCATTAAGTTAGATGCACAAGATAGAATAGATCTTAATTAAATTAAAATGCCCCTATTTATTAATAAGAAAGAATGTATTTATCACTATTCAAATGCACAACTGGTTTCACAAGATCCATGTTATAAAAATATCAATGGTAAGCCTGTTTTAATCTATTTCACTAATGTAGCAAGTGCAGATGATGCAGTACAGACAGCAAAAACAGTTTTTGTAGCTGAAAAACCGCTTTGTCATAAAAATTCTTATTTTAGTAAAAGTTTTGGAGATGAAGCAGGAGATTTACTAGGGTTAAATAGCCATACTATTCAAGGTAAAGCTACTTTTCAAACTGCTTCACCAAATGTGTTTATCGAAGGAATACCTGCAGTTAAATTAGGCGATTTGATGGTTTCTAACAACGCCAATACACCACCTACTCCAGTTTTTGAGAAATAATCTAAACCAATGACTTTTTATTAAGATTATCTTAAGTATTTTTATGCATAATAGATGTTCATTAAAAGAAACAATGCGCCTAGAAATACGCTGAAAAGGTAATAAATGTTTAAGTCTACTGATAAAAAGGTTGAAAAGTTAAAACTTACTGATGAACAAGTTAAAAATCTAATTAGTTTAGTGATTCGATATAAGACATTTCAAGCTCAGAAACCTAATGGTACTAATCAAGAATTAAGTGAAGAAGTATTAAAGCCAAGTTTGCTTCAATATTCTTGCTTGATAGAAAATGAAGATTCAAAAAGATTAGGAGCACATTTAGAGTGGTTATATGATCAATCTGAAGAAAATTTGAATTTAGTCAAAATAGGTTGTTCTAATGAATCAGCTGTGAAGTCTGAGTTGAGCAAAATTCAAATTTTTTTATGTAATATTAGTCTATTTTTAAAAATGACCCTACTACAAGAAAATGACACTGTACAATATTTCATTGAGTTTACTGAACAACAAGAAGAAGCTTCAAAACAATTTTGGACACCTATATTTGATAGCTGGAAATTAGAAGCGAGTGAGCTTAATAAGCAAATAGCCTTTTTCAATCAGTCAGTTGCTGAAAAAATTCGAGACGGTCACGCTACAGATACAGAATGGCTAACTGATAGAGATATTGAAAGGATACTTAAAGCAGTAAACTGTCCTCTACCAGTTTTTATCGGTCCCTTTGATAGTGTGATTCTTGGAATGAAGTTGCATCTAGCAAGAAGAGATTGGACTGATCAAACCAATCCATTATATGTTCCCTGTCTTGTAAACTTAACAAACGTATCTGGTAGCGGTCTTCACTGGGTATATTTACTGTTTATTATCCAAAAAAATACTAATGGAAAAATAAATGTTAAAACGATCTATGGCGATCAAAAAAGCCTATGGCAAAAAGAAAGAATTAAAAGTGTTATTAGAGATTCATTAAATTATCAAGAACATCCTGTTGATTCAACCGTATCTAATCTTAGATCTATTGTTGCATTTCCTAGAGCAAAAAGAACTTTTGAAATTATCAATACTTCAGAACAAAATGAAGGTTGGAGTTGTGGTTATAGAGCTATATGGTCGCTTTTGACTAGATTAAAAAAAGAAGGTATTCCATATGAGCATCCAATATTAGCATGCGGATCAGTAAAAGAATTGCAAGGATTTATTTACGATATACTCGTGCGCAGTTTAGTCTCAGAAGAAAGTGCGTTAGCAGGAGTTAAAATAGATGATTTAAATCTTCTTGAACAACTCCATAAAAGCGATTTTGATAATGATTCTGGAGTGGGAATTGAACTTCATGATGCAAGTGCAAGGCACGAGAAAACTGAATTTACTGAAGATCGTTCTGCACAAGAATCTAGTGTTGAATCTATACCACAGGATATAAGTCAAGGCGTTATTGATTTAGCTGCCGTTGTTAAGGGTAATAAAATATTGTTAGAATTATTCGATTTAATTAAAGGTTGGAAAGAACAAAAGATTAATCATTTAAAGATTATTAATTTTATAAAATTAGAATTTTTTCATGGAGATTTTTTTATTCAAGCTCTAAGTGAGTTATCTGAGTTGGTTACGTTTGAGTGCTTAGATGACCGCAATAATGAGCAAGTTAATAAACTTTTAAAAGAAGCTAAAGCGATAATTGCCCGGAATAAATTTTTAAAACAATGTGATGCCGAAAAATGTAATATAGAATCATTATGGGGACGTGCTGCTTATTTTATACTTTTACACTATCACAAGACCTATCCCGATACAAATGAACTTTTTTATCCAGACATGTGTCAAAAAGCTGATAATAAATCGGATGACGTGACACATTTTATTTTAGAAATGGGAGTAAGAGGATTCGTTGAAGTACTAAAAGGGTTACAAAAATGTGGTAGTCGATCTCCATTCAAAACCTTACATCTTAAGATGCCTGCTGGTTCATATAAAGCTGATTTTGAAAACTATATTACTACATTAAAAGATTTTTATAACCATATTGACAATCTATTATATTCTATCAATTGTATTGTGTTTCATGTTTCTGGAAATGAAGAAGATGTGTTTTTGGAAATAACAGAGTTTATAAAGTCTGTTAGAAGAGCAAGCATGGAAACAGTAAAGATTCATTTAGAAAATGATGAGCAATTGAATAATTTAAGTGTTCAGTTAGATCATTTGAGTCGATTTATAAAAATGACACAAAGTAATAGACATGTTTTTGTTCGTGTCGGTGATGCTGAAAGAGAGCTCGGAGTATCCCCTCCTGTAATCTATTTATATGAGGAGGAATCAGTTTCAGAGCCAGAAGAAGAAGTTTTTTTAGAAGATTTGGCATACGATTCAGCTGATACTAAAAAGCATTTAACCTATAATCAAGTTCTAGTAGATTTGAAGAATTATGAGGCAGGTTGGTTCGTGAGTGGAATTCGTAACAATTTTGCTATAATCTTGAAAAGTGAACTTGAACAAATTGCTTCGCAAGCAATATCAATAGATGAAAAAATTAAACAAGCAATCGATAAAATAACCTCCATTAGAGGATTAATTAATTTCATGGATGAGGAATATAACCGTTCGCATCTTTTCAAGAGAGGCAGCATTTCAGGCAATCGATTTTTAACATTGTTAAATAATGCGATTTTTTGTTTAAATAATGCTCTAAATACTTCAAATCAACAACATACAAAGCTTGACGTCTAAGCTTTAGTCAGTTAGCGTATCTATAATCTAGGATAATATTCATAAAATTTATTTTAACGCTGTTTTCAAAGGGTATGCGTGAAAAAGGTAATCTATGAAAACCATTTGTTTAATACGTCATGCAAAATCAAGCTGGCAAAACCATGTAGAACAAGATAAAGATAGGCCCTTGGATCCTCGGGGTGTAGAAGATGCCATCCATTTAGGAGCGTATTTGAAGGAGCAAACTTTTCAACCTGATGCAATTATCTCTAGTGATGCAACACGCGCCTTAACAACTTCACAATATATTGCGCAAGCAATGGGTTTAGATGATAATAAAGTTGTAATTGAATCTAAAATTTATGAAGCAGGAGTTGAAGCATTATTGAAAGTTATTCAAGGCTTATCTAATGATTTCGATTCAGTTATTTTGGTGGGGCATAATCCTGGTTTAAGTTGGCTTGCGAATTATCTTGCGGATGGACATCAAGTAAACTTGCCTACTTGTGGTAGTTATTGTATTACCTTCGAAACCAATAATTGGGCTGATATTATGCTTGTAGAAGGGAATGTAATATTTAGTGATAGCCCAAAACATAATAATGATTAATTTCATTATGACATGGAGTTAATGAATGTCGAAAATCCGCGATATAGTTAAACTATTATTTTGTTGCACAGTTTTAATTTTCACAATACTTGGTTTTCATACAGCACATGCTCAAGATAAAAAAATAGGTTTGTTGTTAACAATTAATGGCGCTATTGGTCCAGCAACGCAAGATTATTTTCATCGTGGTATTAAAACGGCAAATAAAAAAAATGCTGTATTTATTATTATACAACTTGATACACCAGGTGGGTTGGATCAAGCCATGCGCGGTATTATCAAGCTTATTCTATCATCTAAAATTCCAATCATCACTTATGTAGCACCTGAAGGTGCACGTGCTGCAAGTGCGGGTACTTATATATTGTACGCAAGTCATATTGCGGCTATGGCTCCTGGTACTAATATTGGTGCTGCGACACCTATTGCGATCAACACTTCGTTAAATGATTCAAATAAACCAGAAGATGTAGAAAAACAGAAAATGTTGAAAGACGCACAAGCATTTATACGAAGTTTAGCGCAACTGCGTGATCGTAATGTTTCATGGGCTGAAAAAGCAGTACTAGAGGCGGAAACTTTATCAGCTGACGAAGCATTAAAAATGAAAGTTATTGATGTGATTGCGAAAAATATTCCAGATCTTTTAACACAAGTTGATGGACGTCAGGTCAATGTCTTGGGTAAAATGTATATGATTGATACGCTACATGCTGAAATTATTAAACTAAAACCAGATTGGCGTTCACGGTTGTTAGGAATTATTACGGATCCTAGCATTGCATATATTTTAATGTTACTGGGGATTTATGGTTTGTTTTTTGAATTTGCAAATCCAGGATATATTCTACCGGGAGTTGCAGGAGCAATTTCCTTAGTATTGGCCCTTTATGCCTTTCAGTTACTACCGGTAAATTATGCAGGACTTGTTTTGGTTTTTTTAGGATTAGCTTTCTTGGTGGGTGAAGCATATGTCCCAAGTTTTGGGGTTTTAGGATTAGGGGGAATTTTTGCATTTGTTGCTGGCTCAGTTTTATTAATTGAGCCCAATTCAAGTGGTTATATGATTCACTGGAGTTTAGTACTTTCAATGGCTGTTGTAAGTGCGGCATTTTTCTTATTTGTGGTGACGATGGCAGTACGTGCTCGTAGAAGGCATATCGTTACAGGTGTAGATGAGTTAGTTAATCTTCAAGGCGTTGCACTGAATGATTTTACTGAGGAAGGTTTAGTTCGTGTCCATGGTGAAATTTGGCGTGCAAAAACTAAAGATATCGTTAAGACGGGGCAAACCATCATTGTTTCAAAAGTTGAAGGTTTGTTGTTAACAGTGGAACTATTAAAAAATAACAATATAGAAGAAGGAAAATAATAATGACATTTTTGCCATTGAGTACGCTGTTTATTTTTCTAGTTATCATATTACTTGCTTCTATTCGTGTATTTATGGAATATGAACGAGGTGTTGTATTTATGCTTGGTCGTTTTTGGAAAGTAAAAGGACCGGGATTGGTGATCATTCTTCCGATTTTACAATCAGCGCGACGTGTTGATCTTCGTACCATTGTTATGGATGTTCCACCACAAGATGTTATTTCAAAAGATAACGTCTCTGTTCGTGTGAATGCAGTAATTTATTTTCGTGTAATGGAAGCCGATAAAGCCATTATTCAGGTTGAAAACTATTACGAGGCAACTAGTCAGTTAGCACAAACAATTTTACGATCAGTGCTGGGGCAACATGAATTAGATGAAATGTTATCAGAACGTGATAAGTTAAATGTAGATATACAAAAAATTCTTGATGAACAGACAGCTGCGTGGGGTATTAAAGTATCAAACGTAGAAATTAAACGTGTAGATTTAGATGAAAGCATGATTCGTGCGATTGCAAAACAAGCTGAAGCTGAACGTGAAAGAAGAGCAAAAGTTATTTTAGCAGAAGCTGAATTACAAGCTTCAGAGAAATTAACACAGGCTGCGAAAGTTTTATCGCAAGTTCCACAAGCAATTCAATTAAGATATTTACAAACAATGGCAAGTATGAGCCAGAATAATTCAACGGTCGTATTTCCAATCCCTGTTGAAATTCTTTCAGGTTTTGCCAAGATGATTAGCCCGGAGAATAAATAAAAATGGATAAAGTGTTCGTCCATGATTTGAAAGTAATGACTACAGTGGGTGCTTATTCTTGGGAACAAGCTATTAAGCAAACAATCTATATTGATTATGAGTTACAAACTGATGCTTCTAGAGCATCTAAAACTGACCAGTTAAATGAAACGATTGATTATACTGCAATAGCCGATCGTATTGTTGAAGATTTAGCTGATTATCGTTGTACCTTAGTTGAAACACTTGCAGAACATATAGCAGAGATTATTTTAAATGAGTTTGCTGTGACCTGGCTACGTTTAACAATACGTAAGCCTGGGATCATCCCCGCGGCCAAGGAGGTGGGAATAGTCATTGAACGTTCTAGCTCAGAATGCTAAAGTGGCACATAGATATACAAAAATTGATTGATTTTAGATCATTAATTGGTTATTATATACTCAAGTTGGTGCGATGCCCTCTTTAATATCGGTAAAAATACGGTGATAAAGAGGGTGGTAAATGTAGTATAAATAGAATTGCTGCCAATAGGTTTTATTATCTAAAAGATAATAAAATAAAAAGAAACATGATAACTGAATGGACCTATTATGAATTATTGGTTAATGAAGTCCGAACCTAATGCCTTTAGCATAAATGATTTGCTAGAAAAAGAGAACCAAACCACTCATTGGGATGGTGTTCGTAATTATCAAGCGCGCAATATGTTACGCGATCAAATTAAAAAGGGTGATCTAGCCTTTTTTTATCATTCAAATAGTGACCCTTCTGGTATAGCAGGTATTGTTGAAGTTGTTCAAGAAGGGTATCCAGATTTCACAGCATTCGATTCTAAAAACCATCACTACGATCCTAAGAGTACTCCAGAGCGTCCGGTATGGTTTATGGTGGATGTAAAGCTAGTCAGGAAATTTGATCGGATTATCAGTTTAAGTGAATTAAAAGCAAATTCTCAATTAGAAAATATGATGGTTGTAAGGAAAGGCAACCGCTTATCGATATCACCCGTTAGTAAAAATGATTGGGAAACCATTTTAAAGATGGAGAAACGCTCATGAAAAAAGCTTCACGTTATATGATTTTATTGCCCTGGTTTATTTGTAGTCTTGGTGCGTTATTTTATTCATATGAATATTTGTTGCGGATTATACCAAGTGTTATTACGGATGATCTTGAAAGATTTTTTCATATTCATAATGGTACATTAGGTAATTTATCTGCATTTTATTATTATGTTTATACGCCTATGCAATTAGTAGTAGGTGTACTGATGGATCGCTATGGGCCACGTCGTTTGCTAACGATGGCCAGTTTGTGTTGCGTAGTAGGTTCATTTTTGTTCGCATTTAAACCGATTTTATGGATGGCAGAAGTTGGTAGATTTTTAGTTGGTTTTGGTTCTGCATTTGCATTCGTTGGCGTATTAAAACTTGCAACTGTTTGGTTGCCTAGCCGTTACTTTGCTATGTTCTCTGGAATAGCTACAGCCTTAGGTATGCTGGGGGCTATCGTTGGCAATATTTTAATGACAGGATTAGTTGAATCATTTGGTTGGCAAGCAACCGTTTATGGTTCAGGCGCATTTGGAATACTAGTCGCTTTATTAATTGTATTATTTGTACGAGATGAAAATTTAGAAAGACATAAAGCAATGCAAAAGCCTAAACTGGTTTTATCGCAAGTGATTGAAAATTTATATTTAATTATCAAAAAACCACAAATGTGGTTGGTAGGCACAATTGGTGGTTTATTATATCTTTCGACTTCTGCATTCGCCGAAATGTGGGGAAACCCCTATTTGCGTGCAGCGCATGGTCTTAATGCAGAACAAGCCGCAATCGCTGTATCAATGATTTTCGCAGGTTGGGTAGCAGGAGGACCGTTTTGTGGTTGGCTTTCTGATACAGTAAAACGTCGTTGTTGGCCTTTAACTGTTAATGCATTAATTGCTGCAGCGATTATTACTATCGTATTGTTTGTTCCAAATCTTTCAACTTATGTGGTTTATAGTTTATTATTTGCCTTTGGATTTTTCTCAGGCATAGAAGTCATCACTTTTGCAATCGGAAAAGAAATGAGTTCTTCACAAGCTTCTGGTTCTGCTGTTGCATTTGTTAATATGGTTGTGATGTTAAGTGGTGTAATCTTCCAACCGTTAATTGGTTATCTATTAGATGCACTTTTGGATGGAAAAATAGCTGGTGGCGTACAGATATTTACATTATCAAATTATCAAGTTGCGTTAACTTGTTTACCATTCGCTTTAATTATTTCTGCTGTTTTATCTCACTTTTTCTTAAAAGAAACGTTTTGTAAAACAGTTGAAGTGCTTGAAGAAGAACAAGCCGAAGTTGAAGAAATTCCTTTGGTTGGAAGTGTTCTTGAATCTTGATTTAGACATTGCTGGGTGGGCACGCGCTGCATGAATCATTTGTAAATTTATATTCTGTGAATACGCGCTTTGCCCACCCTACATTCGTGTCTAGCTTGGTTGGCATTGCATAAAACATTGATTCGTATTTTTTGTAGGGTGGGCAAAACGTGCAATGCAGATGAGTTTAATTTTAAGATGGCGTTAAGCGCACGCGTGCCCACCATGAAGCTCACAAATGTCTTACTAAATCCTCAACAAATCCAGGCCCTTGATAAATTAATCCCGTGTAAATTTGTACGAGCGACGCGCCTGCTGACATAAATGCTTGAGCATTTTCTACAGACATAATTCCACCCACACCAATAATCGGTATTTTATTTTGAAGATGAAAATGTAATTGTTGAATGGTATGTAGTGTTAAATCAAATACTGGCGTGCCACTTAAACCACCGCGTTCTTTAGCGATCGCTAAGTTTTCAATCATGGGTCTCTTTTTTGTTGTGTTACAAGCTATAACACCATCAACTTGATGTTTTAATAAAATATTGGCTGTTACTGCAATTTCTTCTGTAGTTAAATCAGGCGAAATTTTAATGACCAAAGGAACATATCGTTTCTGCTCTGAGGTTAATTGTGATTGTTTTTGCTTTAGTTCAGTCAATAAGGCAGAAAACAATTCAGGTTGGGATAAACTAGTTTGACCAACAACATTTGGGCAAGAAACATCAGCACAAATATAACTTGCGTAAGGATAAACTTTTTCAAAACAAAATAAATAATCTTCATTTGCTTTTTCGAAAGGCGTTGCATTATTTTGGGTGATACTAACCCCTACAATGCCATTAAATCGTTTTTGCTTTAATTGATTTACTAGATAGTCAACCCCTTTGTTGTTAAAACCTAAGCGATTAATAAGTGCATTTTTTTTAGGTATTCTGAAGATACGAGGTTTAGGATTGCCTTGCTGTGGGGTTGGCGTCACAGTACCAACTTCAATAAATCCGAAGCCTAATTTTGCAAGTACATCTATATAATCTGCATTTTTATCTAAACCTGCAGCTAAGCCCACTGGATTAGGAAAATCTAGTTCCATAATTTTTCTAGATGTTTTTGAAACTAACTTTTTATTGTAAAATGGAAATAATCGCAGTGCTTCCAAGGAAGCTTTATGAGCCATTTCTGGTGTCAATGAAAATAATAAAGGTTTGATTAAGGTATATAGATCCATTACCACTCCAAAATAATTTTACCAGCAACACCTCTATTCATCATTTTGAATGCTTCTTCAAAATCCCTTATAGGAAGTTTATGTGTAATGACAGGTTGAATATTTAAACCACTATCAAGCATAGAAAACATTTGATGCCAGGTACGGAATATTTCACGGCCATAAATACCTTTAATAGTTAATCCCTTCATCGTAACAGCATGCCAATCGATTTTAGTTTCAGCAGGTAAGAATCCTAATATAGCAATAGAAGCACCAAAACAAACATTTTCAATCATCATTTGTAGAGCAGGCGAGTGACCTGATACTTCAAATGCAACGTGAAAACCTTCTTTGATTGAATATTTTTCTCTAATTTCATTTAATGATGTTTTTTCAATATTAACTACTTCAGTTGCACCCATTTGTTTTGCTAAAGCCAAACGTTGGTCATTAACATCCGTTACAATAATCGTATGAGCACCAGCATGTTTAGCAATGGCTGCCGTCATCGTTCCAATAGGACCTGCGCCAGTTATTAAAACGTTTTTGCCAAGCAAATCAAAAGCAAGTGCAGTATGAGTTGCATTACCGAGTGGATCTAGGATCGTTGCAATTTCATCAGGAATATAATCAGGAACTTTAACGACATTCAATGCAGGAATACAAAGGTATTCTGCAAAACATCCCTGACGAGAAACTCCGACACTTATCATATTAGGACACAAATAGGATTCAGCCGTTCTGCAATTAAAACAGTAACCACAAACAATATGACCTTCACCAGAAACACGATCACCAATTTTAAAGCCTTTAGCATTCGAACCAAGTTCAACAACTTCACCAAGGAATTCATGACCGATGACTAGAGGTACTAAAATATGTTTTTGTGCCCATTCATCCCAATTGTAAATATGAATATCTGTTCCACAGATAGAAGTTTTATGTATTTTGATTAAAGCATCACTTGGACCAGGAATAGGTTTAGGTACTTCTCCTAACCAGATCCCAGGCTCTGCTCTTAGTTTTATGATAGCTTTCATGTGTATTCAGTTATTATTATGTGGTGGAGTTAGAGTATAATACTATTAGTAAATAGATGCTAAATTTTTTTCCCAAAAAAGGTTTACTTGTCCAAATTTGAATATTTAAGTAAGTGTAGGAACAGCCGCAACAGCTGGCTATACAGCAGAAGCCCTCACTTTGGAAGTAGGAAATCAAATGATGAAGAGGATTTAGGTATGATTGTTTTATTCTTCATGATGAGCAAAATAGGTATTTAAAATTTTAATTAATGC
>JBFWPS010000021.1:0-13899 GCA_050249855.1 Gammaproteobacteria bacterium | reverse complement strand
TTCAAGAACCAATGACTTCGCTCAATCCAGTTTTTAGTATAGGTAAACAAATACAAGAAGTATTACATGTACATTTTAAAATACGTGAAAAAGAAGGAAAGGAACGTGTTTTAAGTTTATTAAATGAAGTAGGCTTGCTAAAACCTACAAGCTTATATAATGCGTATCCCCATCAATTATCAGGCGGTATGAAACAACGTGTGATGATTGCAATGGCACTAGCAGGTGAACCCGATCTTTTAATCGCTGACGAACCAACAACGGCGCTTGATGTAACAACACAAGCACAAATTCTTGCGTTATTAAAAACATTGCAAGAAAAAAATAATATGTCAATTTTATTTATCACCCATGATATGCAGGTTGTTAAGAAAATGGCAGATAGAGTTGGTGTAATGTATGCAGGGCAATTAGTAGAAATTGCTGAACGAGAAGCATTTTTAAGCGATCCCAAACATCCGTATAGTAAAAAATTATTTTCAAGTTTACCAACTATTCAAAAACGTTCGACCTTTTTAACTGTTATTCCTGGGAAAGTTCCAGATTTAACACATAAGATTGAGGGTTGTCGTTTCGCTAATCGATGTCAATTTGCTTGGGATACTTGCAATCGAGTGGTTCCTGATTTATTGCCTTATAATAATTATTTTGTTCGTTGTCATTTATATACTGATTTAGGTCAAACACGTGAATTACCAAAACTTGCAACACCTGAAGTAATTTCGATGAACGAAAAAGTTGTAAAAAATTCCGATAAAACAATATTAAGCATTAAAGACTTAAATATTCACTTTCCTATTCAAAAAGGTTTATTCAAACGAACCGTTGGTTGGATTAAAGCAGTGGATGGTGTCAGTTTAGATTTAAGAGAAGGTAAAACATTAGCTTTAGTTGGAGAATCAGGGAGTGGAAAAACAACTTTAGCGAAAGGTATTTTACATTTGCTTCAACCAACTTCAGGCTCCATGTATATAGAAGGCAAAGATGTTTTTTACTTGCCAGATCGTGATGTGAAATCATTTCGTCATCATACACAAATTGTATTTCAAGATCCTTTTTCAGCCATGGATCCTCGTATGTTAGTTGGCGATATTATTGCTGAAGGAATGAAAGCGCTAGATATTGGAAAAAATAAAGCACAAAGGTTTGAGCGTGTAGAAGAATTATTACATCAAGTTGGTTTGCCAGTTGATAGCATTCATCGATATCCGCATGAGTTTTCAGGTGGTCAACGTCAACGTATTTGTATTGCAAGAACCTTAGCAGTTGAACCTAAAGTGATTGTTTGTGATGAGCCCACGAGTGCATTGGATGTATCTGTTCAAGCGCAGATATTAAATTTATTAAAAAAATTGCAGATAGAATCAGGACTAACTTATTTATTCATAACGCATAATTTGGCGGTTGTTTCGTATTTGGCTGATGATATAGCCGTGATGCACCAAGGGAAAATAGTGGAATATGGTCCTGCAGAAAAAATTTTAAAAACCCCTCAACATGTTTATACAAAATTGTTATTACAAGCTGCGATGAATGAAGTGAGTAGGGTGGATTAGAGCTGTAAGGTCCGTAATCCACCAAAAGGCCATGGTGAATTACTGCGCTTTTTGCAACACAATTACCCCCCCTTTTTAAAAGAAGGGCGAACAGAAACGTTTTTTCAATAAAACATTTATAGCCCCCTTTGAAAAAGGCGGTGGTTTTGCGTTTTTTGCAAAGCCGGGGGATTTAACAACGCTCCAAAATCCCCCCGCTTCGTAAAGAACACGATGCGGCCCCCTTTGTAAAAGGGGGCTAACAGCGATTTATGAGTCGATCAGTTAGGGCAAGGGAGAAAAAGTAATCCACCTTACCATTTCTTATGCCGTCATTGCGAGCGTAGCGAAGCAATCAAGTGCTGAATTGAAATAACTGTAGGGCGGGCAAAACGTGCAACACAGATGGGATTTTAGGTTAATAAAGCGCTATGTGCACATGTGCCCGCCATAATGCCTGGATTGCTTGGCTACGCTCGCAATGACGGCAATTTTATCTAAGTTAGAAGGAAAGATTAGGGTAAGGGGCCTAAAACATACATAAAATACTACGAATTAGAGCACTAGCCCGTTATAATATGTGCCTTTGATCCACTATGGAAACCCAACATGAGCAAAAACAAATCAAAATCAGGCGCTGTTTATTCACGTTTATTAGGTTATGCAAAACCATTTTGGGTGATGTTTCTGATAGGAATCTTAGGAACCATTTTATCTTCTTTAGTAGATGCAGGGTTTAGTTATGCACCCAAACCATTGTTAGATAAAGCATTTATTAATCGTGATGCATTATTCATTGCATGGTTACCCATTTTTGTTGTGACTGCTTTTATATTAAGAGCTGGGTCAGCTTTTACTTCAGATTATTTTATCAGTGCCGTAGGTCGTAATGTCGTGATGAAACTACGCCAAGAATTATTTAGTAAAATGCTTAAATTACCAACCGCTTACTATGATAAAAAATCAGCGGGACATATTATATCAACTATTATTTATAACGTTGAACAAGTAGCGCAAGCAAGTAGTGATGCATTGCTTACTATTATTCGAGAAGTATTTTTTATTTCAGGCTTAATAACCGTTATGTTAATCAATAGCTGGCAAATAACATTGTTATTTGGTATTTGCGCACCGTTCATTGCGATCATTGCCAAATTTTCCAGTAAAAAAATGCGTAAGTTCGGTAAGCATTTACAAACGGGTATGGGAGATATGACCCATATTACAGAAGAAGCGATAGAAGGGTATAAAGTTATCCGTACTTTTGGCGCACAAGAATATGAAAATAATAAATTTGTAAAAGCAACTTTACATAATCTACGTCGTGATTTACAAATAATTTTTACTGATGCATTAGCAAGCCCCGCAGTTCAAGTGACTGTTTCAATTGTTGTGGCGCTCGCTTTTTATGTTGCCACTAAAAGTACGAGTCATTTAACTGCAGGTGGTTTTAGTTCGGTAATTGCTGCCATGTTGTTATTATTAAAGCCATTAAAAAATATAACCAATGTGAATAATGCTATTCAAAAAGGCCTTGCAGGGGCAGAAGGAATTTTTGAATTTTTAGATGAACCTATTGAACAAGATACAGGAACTAAGCATATAACTAGAGCCAAAGGTGATGTGATTTTTGAGCATGTTAATTTTACCTATCCTGAACATGAGAAAAGCGTATTAAACCAGATTAATTTTCATGTAAAACCTGGAGAAACCATTGCATTAGTTGGAAAATCGGGTAGTGGCAAAACAACTTTAGTTGGATTACTGCCTCGTTTTTATGATAATTATGAAGGTAGAATTTTATTAGATGATTTAGATATTCGTGAATTAAAATTACAAGATTTGCGAAATCAATTTTCGTTTGTTTCACAGCACGTTACTTTATTTAATGATACCATAGAAAAAAATATTGCTTATGGCCCTTTAGCTAACGCAACACAAGCAGAAATTGAAGCTGCGGCAGTTGCTGCCAATGCTATGGAATTTATATCACAACTACCCAATGGTTTTAAAACTTTAATTGGTGAAAATGGATTAATGTTATCGGGTGGGCAACGTCAAAGAATCGCAATTGCACGTGCCATTTTGCGCGATGCGCCTATATTAATTATGGATGAAGCAACTTCTGCATTAGATACTGAATCAGAACGTTATATTCAAGCAGCTTTAGAAAATCTTATGAAAGATAGAACAACTTTTATTATTGCTCATCGTTTATCAACGATTGAAAATGCAGATCGAATTTTTGTGTTGAAAGAAGGGCGTATTATTGAAACAGGCTCGCACGCACAATTAATTTCGCATGGAGGTGAATATGCAAGATTACATGCCTTACAATTTCGAGAAGTGTTGCAAGAGGCTTGATTATTTTTCTCCCTCTCCCACTTTAGGGGGAGAGGGGGCAAATAATAAACTTGGAGTACAATTATAAAATCTTTCATCAATAAACTACATTACACTAATCACTCCTTAGCAAAATCTCTGCTGCCAATCAGCTTGATTTATCGTTTTATTGTTACTACCAGAAAATTGTTTTATAAAAATAATATTTTTAAATCGACTCGATTATCAATTCCCATCATTGTAGTTGGTAATATTACGACGGGTGGTACAGGTAAAACGCCGCTTGTAATTTATCTTGCAAAAATATTAACAGAAAATGGATTTAAACCAGGCATTATCAGTCGAGGATATAAGGCAAAAACAAAACATTTTCCGCATGCAATTTCTCATCATTCAACTGCAAAAGAAGTAGGGGATGAACCACTATTAATTTATAATCGAACACAATGTCCTGTCGTGATTGATCCTAATCGTGTTCGTGGTGCCAAACAGTTAATATCTAATTTTGATTGTAATATAATTATTAGTGATGATGGTTTACAACACTATGCTTTAGCACGGGATATAGAAATTGCCGTGGTTGATGCAGCGCGGTTGTTTGGTAACGGATATTGTTTACCAGCTGGGCCTTTGCGTGAATCTGTCTCACGCTTAAATGAAGTGACTTTTGTTGTTTATAATGGGGAAGAATCTAGTTTTTTACCCCCTCACCCCAACCCTCTCCCCCAAAAGGGGGAGAGGGTTGGGGTGAGGGGGTATATGACTCTTCAACCAACACAACCAATTAACTTATTAGATCCGAATAAAATCTGGAATACAACAACAAAAATCCATGCAGTAGCAGGCATAGGACATCCACAACGCTTTTTTGAAACACTAAAATCTTTAAATTTTGAAGTGATTGAACACCCATTTCCAGATCATCATGATTTTAAACCAAGTGATATTTCTTTTAACGATAACCTACCAGTTATGATGACGGAAAAAGATGCGGTTAAATGTTTTTCATTTGCTAAAGAAAATCATTGGTATTTGCCCGTTTCAGCCAAGCTTTCTGATACATTGGTTGAAAATCTAATGATTAAAATCAAAAATATAAAATAATTCATTCATTTAAAACAATACGCATGAGTTTGAATGTTTCACTTTAGACGCATAAAAATCAGCATCTGCAAGATCTTCCGATGCATATGGTCCGGTGAATGTTTTTGATTCAAATATTTTATCAATCTCATCTTGTGTACCAAGTCTAAAACCGTATTTAAGATGTAGATCCTGACTCTTATCAGTTCGAGTGTAATAATTCTTATCATCAACTTTAATACCACACCTGGTTAATAGTTCATCCGCATGCCAATCAGAATCAGCTTGTGGATTTTTAGTTTCTAGTGCAGCCTTCCCTTCACCATTTAATAACGCAAATAAAAGAAAATCATCAGGTTCTGTTAAAGCCAGGTTACTTTTGCCATCGATAAGATAAGAAAAGATACGTTTAACACAACATAGAACAAATGTATGGATACCATTATCAGATAATTTATAAATTTGATCAGCAAAGTTATGTAGTAATCTAGTCTTAATCCACGTTATTAAATCATTTTTGTTATCGTCACTAGCATATTTGCCCAGTAAACGTGCGACTTTTTTAGCACGTTCAGTACTACGACGGGTTAAATTAGAAATTAATAAATTATTTGCACGAGAAATCGCACTGCTTGCGATAACACCACTTAAACCACCACCTAAACTTCCACCTAAGTCACCACTACAGCCAAAAACTGAAACGCCACCAGAAAGACCACCACTTGCATCAAAGCCATCTGGTAGCAATTCAGCTGCGGCACTACCTAGCTCAGCCGCTGTTTGTAGTTTAGCCCAAGGTGTTTTTTCGCCTTGAAGTATTAAGGTATATTCATGTAAACGTGCATAGAAAGTATTTAAAAATAGATTGATCATGCGATCTTTAGTAGTTTGTTCTAATGGTTTAACGATACCGCTACCTGAACCAAACAAGGTCGTTGTTATACATCTAACATATGAAGTTTCGAGAGTAAGTTGTTTAGGACTTTTATCTGAAGCATTGGTTGATGTTGTAACTGCGTTAGGCAATTGAGCTCTTGATAATATCTCAATATCAGAACTTTCAATGAGATATACCCAAATATAATTCATTGCCAATTGAAAATTGCCAAGCTTGAAATGTGAGAAAGCTGTTACTAAAAATAATTTATCGAGACCATGAGCTAAGGCTTGATCATAAGCACCACTCATATAACAAGCTTGTGCGAAATTTTCTGGCTTAATTATTGGTTTGTCATTTTCAGAAGCCTCGATTGTATTAACTGTTTTACGACTAACTATGGCATAGAAGATATTAAGTGATTGAAAAAAACTGTTAGCATTATGATCTAATGCTGTAATAATCTGTCTAGCAAGTTGAATGAAAAAATTAGCAATATCAAATTCTTCTAGTAAATAATAAGCTTGAGATAAGCGATATAAAATTTTAGCATGTGACAATGTAACATAGAGTTTGTAACCATTACTATCTATTTCAGGTATTTTTTTAAGTTTTAAGTAATGTTTATTTAATTGATACAATGCTTTATGTAGTTCTGAAATGGCCGTATACACGAAGAAAAAATCATTTTTTTGCAAAAAGTTTTCTGTTTCTGGAGCTGACTCATCAAGTGTTGATTTATTGTTACTGGATTCATTCAATGCAATGATATGGTCAAGATCAGGTTTAGAATAGGCAATTTCGAGTAATAATAATGCGAACATGTAATGGTAATCGGCAGTTAAGAATTGATTATTTAATTTATTTGAGTTATCAAGTTCGTCTATAATTTTACCGATAATCGCATATAAATCATATGCAATGCAAAGGCATTTGCTTTGGTTATTAACCAACAGACCATGAACACGTGATAATAAAGTTAAAGTAGCAGCTATTTCTAGTAGTAAATTGATAAACAATTCTGGATATTGAAGGTCATGGCTAATATCAAGTTTTGGATAATATGCCTGCTTTAAATTTTTTTTGGAAGGATATTCAGGAAATAGTGTATAAGGGTTAATAGACTTTAGTAAAGAATCTTCAAGACTTTTATCTGATTTAATACCAGAAATGGAAGGTTTATCTAGGAATTCTAATAAGGCTTTTAAAATAGCAGATAGTTTCTTTCTTTTTTGCTCAGGATTTTTTGTCGTTGTTTTTGGTAATACCCAATAATTATATATTTCTTCAAATTCATCACTTATGTTTAGTCGAGCAATTGTTTGTTTTTCTAGCTCGATTGAAGGAATCGGCTCGATTTTTCTTCTAGCCAGGTCATATTCGGGAGAAGCAAATAATATTTTTAATTTAGATTCAATAGCTTCAGATGCTTTTAATAAATTTAAAGCTAAAGTTTTTTGTTCTTGGGTCGCAATTTCCCATGAGGCAATAATGGTTGTAGCATAGTCATGTAAAATCTTGCTGAATTGAAATAAACAATCACTTATATTTGCCTGTTTATCTTCAATGATTATATCGATTGACTTATCTAGCAAAATGGTTTCAAAACTAGTGCTAAATAATGTTAAAAAAGAAACTGTAACATTTGCATTGTTACTAAATTTTACAAACGGATGCATATCAAAAAAATGTAGTTTTAGATACTCTAAGATATCTTGATATAAGTCCAGTGCGTCTTTTAGTGAACCTATTTGAGTACAATATTTTGCTAAATTGTGAAAAAATGAAACGATTTTAAATGAGTGAATAAAAAATCTATCACTTTGTTGATAAAGAACAGCCGCCATTTGAGAGTAAATGTTTTTTGAAAATGCAAGCCCAGAAAAGTTAATTCTTGTATTAGTCCTCAAAAAAGTTCGTAGATTAGGGTTCTCGTTTTTGAAGATTTGATTGAATGCTTCAATACCCGATAGTAATAATGATGTTAGTTTGTCTTCTTTATCATCTGCGGGTTCAGTCATTGAGACCAATGAAATTCTATTTTGAAAATGATAGTTTTCAGTTGTAGGGAAATGTACGAATAATCCAAAAACTTTATGCATGACTTCAAGACAAAAATCAATAAATTCTTTTTGCTTTTGTTTGTCAGTAAAATAATTATTGACAGTTAAATAATCAAAAGAAAGTCTTTTTGCATACTCAATATCAAACAAAACATTTAAACCTATGATAGCTCGGATAGCACCCAGGGTTTCTGTATCATTATTAAGTTGAGTGTTAAATATAAGGCCTAATTCATCAATAGCTGAATTTATCAGAACTCTTAATAATTTATTTGATCTATCTTCAGCTGGTTGTGCAGTTTCAGCTGTTGCAAGGGTGCTAAGTTCGACTATTTTATTAATTAGCGCTTTTACATTCGTTACAAAAGAATTTTTTTGATCATCAGATATTGTTTGTGGAGTGTCTTTAATTTTTTCAAGTCGAAACATTTGCCGAACGATTTTTTGTAAAGAATATGGATCAAGTTTTTTATTTAATCGTTTGAGATGCGAGAGTGCTGCCTTACTTGCACCTGGTTTCTGATCATTTAAAATTAAAGCTGTCTAACATGTTCAACTCCTTTTCATTATTTTTTATGATGTTAACTGCCAAAGCACTTCTAATCAAGTTCAAATTTTGTTAAAATTGTTTTCAATTAGCTAGTATTTGTATTAAACTTTCGCAGTTTAATCTTTCTTTTTACAGTTTTTTGTGATATTATCGCGCAAATTTGACATATAATAGTCAATATATTGTCAATAAATAAATATAGATGAGGAGAATTGAGAATGAAAAGACAAGATACTGGTCATAGTGGATTTGAGAGTAAAAATTTGCCGCTTGTACAGAGCGATCAACCTGAAGGAACACCAGATCCTAAACAACCATTTGAAAGCAAGTTTAAAAATCTGCATGCTTTATTAAATGAGCCAGATCCTCTTCCACCGCCTTCTGTACTACGTAGTACTGTTGCAAGCTATTCATCAGGATTAGGTATGCAAACGTCGTATCCACACATGTTTGCACAACCAGCTGATAATAAAAAGCAAGAAAGACTTAATCGTTTTAAAAAATGTTTTTCTGAAGCGGTAACCGCTTATGAAACTTATGTTAATGGACGTTGGAATATTCCTGGTGTAACCGAGTATCATGGAGGAACAGGCTTGAAAAGAGTAAGTCAGCTTCAAACTACCATAAATGAAGCAGAAGATATGGAACAAGTGAGAAGCGCTTTGATTGGATACTGTAAAGATAATAAAACGCGTCTTAAGAATGGTTCCTTCTTTAGCTTTTTTTTGAATGCATTAAGAAATAACTCCCTCGTTGTCAACGACTTTAATGAACTATGGTTTAGCAAGCGGTTTTTAGCAGGAGATCTAAAAATAAATGATCTGCAGTCTGAAGAAACTCAAACAGTTTTGCTTGTAATTTATGGTCGTAAAGCATCGCTTGAGTTAGAAAATTTGAATTACACAACGGATGCCGCACAAGATGCGCGAGATAGAGCATTTAAATATTTTAGTGAGATTCTATTACAAGATGAACAGAATGATGACTTACTTGAACTAAAAGCTTTAGTAGGTCAAGCTTATTTAACATATTATAATTATATGAACCAAAATCAGAAATCAAGTACCAAATCTGGGCATGGTGATACTGGGCTTGAAAGGGCACGAACTTTAGCAGATACACTTGCTCATGCAAATAATTTTAAGGAAGCATTGAAACCATTTATAGACTTCTTTCCAAGTAGTAGATTTAGTTTAGTAAAAGCTGGTTCAAAGAATCATTCATTTATTAGTTATTTCCTTGAAGAGCTTCGTAAAAAGCCTAATGTTGTGGGAACATTAAATCGCGAATGGTTTAGTGTAATTCAACAAAGTTTAGAATTGACCTCATTAAATTATTTTGATGATGCTGCAAATGCTGAACGTGCCAAAATAGTGGAGTTATTTAAACGTTTGTATGAAGTTGCGACGAAAAAAGCAGCTTCTGAACCATCAAGCGGACCTAAAAAGGTATACTTTTTCTAAAGGCAGTTATGGTGGGCACACGTGCATGTAACATTTCTTAAAATTTAACCCCATCTGCATTGCACGTTTTGCCCACCCTACAAAATATGATATGCATTTGCGTTTACGATCAATGTAGAGTGGGCGAAGAGCGTATGCATCGTGTTATGGTTTACAACTGCTTATGAAGCCCGTGCCCACCAAGCATTACATCTAAAACGGTAATTCATGTTGTAATTTTCTTAATGAGTTTCTGATAGCTCGATATTCAGGCACAAACGACTCAACCAATTCCCAAAAAGCTTTTGAATGATTCAAATGAACGGTATGACAAAGCTCATGAATGATAATATAATCCACACAATAATCCGGTAAAAACAATAATCGATCATTTAAAATAATTTCTTTATCGTGCGTACAACTACCCCAACGTGTTTTCTGTGTACGAATGGTGATAGATTGAATCGGTAAATGACAATGATTGCTTAAACGCTGTGTCCATTCAATTAAATGGTTCGTTGCTTTTTCTCTAAGCCATCTATTCAATAAAGATAAAACAGCATCATACTCAAAATCTTTTCCATATAAGACGATTTCATTAATATTAGAGAGTAATTTGGTTTTCCTGGCGAAACTAACTCGTTCATATCGAATAGGCCATTTTTGCATTAACGCTAGCAAGTGAATTGTTTCAGGTAGGGTTTTAATTTTGGGTTTGAAATCTTTTAAACGGCTTTCCACCCAAGATCGATTTGCATTTAGAAATTGAATACCCAGCTTTTCACTGGATGGTTTGGGTAAAATTAACTTTAAACCATCTTGCGGACAAATGCGTAAACTAATTCGCTTTGCCCGCTTATTAATTTTTATTTGATAAGGCGGTGGCCATATATCAAGATTCATTGATTTTATTATTATTTAAGTTAAGTTTTTATTTATATTGATTAGCAGTTATTTTTTGTTCACTAGAAAGAAGTTGCTGGTTAAGAAGGTCTTCTTCTAGCATTACTACACCATCAACAAAATGTAGTCGTTTCTTAGCACGATCAAGTTTTTGTGAACATAATGCATCTGCACCCGGTATGTCAATCTCAGATTCAGCACAAGCTTCTAAAGTTGTTAAAAGTTTCGTATCAAGTGAGTCATCACCTAATCGACCATCAAAATGGCCAAGTATAGCACCTGGACGAAGGTACTCACGTCTATTAAAGTGATCACGTAAATGTTTAAAAATGGTAAGAAAATCATTAGAATTCATGATTAAACTTTTTAGCTCTCCCGCTCTTAGTGAACCTCTTCGACCTTGTGCAGAGAAAATAGCGCTTAATAAAGACTGTTGTTTGATTTTAGCCTGGTAAACTTCGATTGTTTCACAAAGTGAGGCTTTTAAAAAAGCTAATTTATCAGGTTCAGTATTAGGATTTCCAATTCTAAAACATTCAAAATCATTTGTTGAATGTAATGCGTACGAATTTTGAAGCGTTAATGTGGCGGGAACAGCATCCGCATCTAATGCAGGAGGATTAACTTCCAAATGATGATAAACATTCATGAGTGCTAAACCTAGCTTATTGTTGGTTTCAGCACCTTGACCGAAAAATAAATCTAAAGATTTTTCATCTTCTTTTTCACTATCAACATAAACAACTACATTGTTTCCAAAATCCGCAAGGTTTCCACCTTTTTTTAGATAGAAGAATAGCGCTTTTAGTAATGCAGCATCATTATCAGGTTTTGGATTAGGATGCGCTTTAGCTTTTGTTACATCTTTATCAAGGATCTGAGATGAACTTTGAAGTTTTTGAGTATGTTCAACCGCAAGCACGAATTTTCTTAGAGCATCTAAATCTTTTATTTTAGTTCTAATGTATTCCTGAACTTCATGATTAGTAAAACGACTAGCAACCACATAATGTTCGATGGTTTTCCATGAACGAGGTTGACCGTTTTCCCAAAACTTTCCATCGTCTTCAAAAAAGCTTCGTGTAGCTAATGCACTTTTGAGAAATGGTTTCGCACGATGGTAGGAATGAAATTGACAATTTTGTTTAGTTTCAGTTAAACGTCTACCTTCCATTGCGTAATATTGTTTATCTGTTCCCCAAGTTCTTTGCATTAATAACATTATTATCTCCTGTAAAAATCGTTAAACGTGATTATTTCCGGTACCGTTAATTATCGTGCTAGTTGACAGGTCATTGCTTGGCTGAGCTGCTTTCAGTTGTCTTGTAGAAATTGTTCCCCAGCCCGCTTTTTGTTTGAATCTTCTAGTTGAGAAAAAAGTAGTTGAATGTGATAGTGAGCCATTTAGAAGAGCAGCTCGTGGTTGACTTGCTTCTTGAACAGGCGCTCCATTTGGCTCATGACTCACTGATTGATTCATGGATGATGGTTGTTCAACAAAAGTAGGTCCTTGTTGACTACTAGCGCTTAAAGTTCGGCTACGTCTGGCTAAAGCTGCTTGTAGTAACAAGAAAGCCTGTTGTTGTTGATAGCTAATAATCACTTGTTTATTTGCTTCAGCAAATGGGATAAAAGTCATTGAATCAGGACTTATGAGCTGATCCAAAATATCAATAGGTGTTAAACCTTGATCATTTTTAGCATATAGTTTTTGAGGATCCGTTAGCATTGATAACAATTGTTGTAATGTGATTGGATCAGCACTTGATACTGCCAAATGTAAAA
Source organism: Gammaproteobacteria bacterium (assembly GCA_050249855.1). GTDB lineage: Bacteria > Pseudomonadota > Gammaproteobacteria > JBGSLN01 > JBGSLN01 > JBFWPS01. Next base: position 1,318 of record JBFWPS010000021.1, on the reverse strand, counting down.
TTGTATTACCTTCATCATTGCGCAGCTTTTCCCATAACCCGTCTTCCAAAGCTAAAGTCAATAGCATTACTTGATTTAACTCAACTTTTTGTTGAGAAACTAAATTGAATAGGTTGTTTATAGTTGTGAATAATCCACTTTCAGGTGAACCTAAGGTACATTTTTCTAAAGCTTCTTCATAGGCAAAACCTTGATTTAATAAAAATTTAGCTACTTCGAGTTTTTGAGGGGAGGTCCCTGCCATAACACTGGCGATTAAATAAATATTATTTTGATTTAATAGTTTGGCCAAGTCATATGGTGGGTAACAATTAATTAATTTATTGAGCGAATCTAAGTCGAATGTTTTGGCTGCAGTAACAATAACTGCCTCTTCTTCATCTTCGCTTTCAATTAAGCTTGCGCCATGTTTTACCAGGCATTGAGCAATGAGAGGCTTTTGATCTAGAGGAAAAAGCTTTGTTGATTTTGAGGTTATAATTTTTCTCAAAGCAGAGGTCATAGGATAGTTTGCTTTTTGAAATTCAGAAACAATATTTGTTTTTCCATTTTTTGCGGCAACCCATAAACAGTGTAAGAGCGTTGTTGCCATATCACCATCTTCTAAAGTTTTGATTAATTCTTTTTTGTAAGCTGCAGATAATTTGGTACTAGCTAATGCATTAGAAATTTGAGTACGGATAGTTGCGCTTGCATTTGTTACCCCTGAGTCTTGACCACAGAGTTTTTCTTTCAAGGTTGTTAAGACATCAACTAAATTCTCAGGAATTTCTTGAGTCTCAGATGGGTTTAATATATGTTCAAAAGTGGTTTTATAATCTGGTAAAGGGTGTTTTTTCGCTTTTACATAGGCAACGATAGCTGCAATTAATGAGATAGAACCTTCTCTTGCTGCGATATCTAAGAATTGTTGATACTCTTCTTTTTTTGAAGCTTTGGTAAGTAGATTAATTGCTTCTTGAGTTGACTCATTTTGAACATATTGTCTAAATAGATTAAAATCGATCTCCATTACAACCTCACGTATGTTTGTAAATTTTGCAACATGATAAAATAGTAAACTATTTATTTCAAGGGATTTTGTGGTTTTTTTGACTTAAGCGAAGTATTTGAATATATAATGAATAAAATTAGCGCGTTTGGTTTTTATAGTTAATTAGAATTTAAATGGTCTTATAATTGAGTTATACTGCTTATTTTTGTGAAGGATCAAAATGAGCTACTCAGAAGACTTTAGAACAATGTTTTTATCTCATCTAGATGCGGGTGAAACGATAGAAAAAGTAAGTCAATTATTTTCAGTTGGTACTTCTTCAAA
>JBFWPS010000020.1:0-14604 GCA_050249855.1 Gammaproteobacteria bacterium | reverse complement strand
CTGTAAATTTACTTTCAAAATATTTTTCAAGTTCAAATCAAGAGGCTCTACTTTTATCGGAATCAAATCATTCATGATTGAATAATTACTTATTGTTTTAAATGTTTTCTCTAATGCTTTAGAAAACATCTTTGACTCAAGTGCGATTGGCTTCTTCACTTCATTTATCACAAGATTATATTTTTTAACAATTAACTTTAACTTTTTCGTCTCTTTTGATTTTTTCACATAATCAATTCTTTCATGATTTACAAAAGCACCATACCCGATGATAAAAATCATAATGCCTGAACTAATCATCAAAACACGATAATTTTTTACCGCCCAAAAAACTAACTTGTTCACTATTAAATAATTATAAGTGATCATTGACGCCACCAGCATAGTTTAAAATTATTTTATTTATTCTTGAATCTACACAATTTTTTTCATTTGAATAATCAGCTGACTTAATATTAAATCCTTTTTTTAACAAATTATTTTCAATTAATGATGTGTTTTCTCCACATATATAAATTATAATTGCACTATCATTACTTTCGATTTTTTTTATTTGATTCATTTTAAATCTTTCATTTTTTAACCAAAAAAATAATGCTTTCATTTCAGCCTCAGTATAAATCTTACCTGCGACCCATTGCCGCATTTCATTTTTATTTTTTATTGTATTATTTAAACTACTAATTATCGTTAAAAGTTTTTTTTCGATATGTTTCTCTTTTAAAGTTAATTCATAGTAAAAAAAATAAAGCCCAATCAATAACAGAAGTGCCAAGCCATTTGTTAAGATCAAAAAACAATACATCTCCTGGTCATTGTTTTTTTTTCTCAAGAAATTAAACTCAATCATTTTTCAGTGCTCTCAATGCTAAAGCACAACTTAAATACCAATCTTCATTTAAATTAAAATTTTGTATTACTTGTTTATCTGCATTATTTTTTACATTTGATTCAACATCTAAGATCTTCAAAGACAAATTTGATAAACGCATACAATCGACATAATTCGAAACTATTTCAGTCTGTGTTACTGCATAACAGATTCTATCCTTGGCATATACCGCATCGTATTGTAATGCAGTAATAGCACATTCAAATCGCTCACTTGCCGCTAATAAAATATGTGTTATTTGTTCTCTTAATGAATATCGCTCTAAAAGCGAAAACTGATGTTGAAAAACAAATCGATCTGGGAGGGCCATACTAACTGGGCACTGATAAAACTGATTAGGTTGTATCATATCTCTTAGACAAGCAGACAAGCTTTTTTTGTCTAAAATATGCTCACACTCTATTAGATTAGACGGCCATTTATGATATAGACAGTCAACAAGACTATAATTTGATCTGATTTTTTTAACAACAACTACAAAAATTCCATTGGCATTGAAAGATACGCCTAATGAAATAATTGATCTACGCCTAAACATCCTTGTTAACACGCTTTCACCTTTCATAAAAAGTTTATGGTATACTCCCTGACCGACCTATCAGGTAAACAATTTTATTTTAACCTTTTTGGACAATTACGCAATACTTTTATCATGGCAAAGTTCAATTTTATTAAACATGCTGGTCTAACTTTATTTAGCCTAGCAATTACACTTTTCATTGTACTCCTGGGTTTTGTTGTGTATTTCGAAACACAATTACCTGACGTTGATCTTTTAAAAGATAATCAGTTACAAATACCCTTACAAATCTATACGCTTGATAATAAATTAATTGGCGAATTTGGACCTGAAAGACGTAATCCTATTCCTATTAACGAAGTTCCTAAACAATTAATTCAAGCTATTCTTGCTACAGAAGATCAACGTTTTTTTGAGCACTCTGGTGTTGACCCTATTGGCTTGCTAAGAGCTGCCGTTGCTTTTGCAAAAACCGGAGAAAAAGCACAAGGTGGTAGTACTATCACCATGCAAGTTGCTAGAAATTATTTTTTAAGTAGCCAAAAAACAATGGGTCGTAAAATTAAAGAAATTCTTTTAGCAATTAAAATTGATAGTGAATTTAGCAAAGATAAAATTTTAGAACTTTACTTAAATAAAATTTATCTAGGTAATCGGGCCTACGGTGTTGAAGCAGCCGCTCAAGTTTATTACGGAAAATCGTTATCTCAATTAACTTTACCAGAATTTGCCATGCTTGCTGGATTACCTAAAGCACCTTCATCCATCAATCCTATTGCAAATCCTATCGCTGCAAAAGCTAGAAGAAATCATGTTTTATATAAAATGTATGAGCGACATTATATTAACAAAGCAACCTATTTAGCAGCGATTGCTACACCAGTTACAACGAAATATCATGGTTTACCTATCGAAATTCAAGCAAATTATGTTGCAGATATGGTGATGGACGCCATGCACACACATTATGGTGAAAAGGCTTTAACAGAAGGTTATAAAGTTTATACTACCATTGATAGTCGCTTACAATCTTATGCAAACTCATCTTTACATAACGCAATATTAGCTTATGACCAACGTCATGGTTATCATCGACCATTGGGCAAATCAAACAACCCTAATGAATCTGCATACGTTGATGGTGCTCTCGTTGCAGTAAATCCACAAAATGGCGCTATTCTTGCGTTAGTCGGTGGATATGACTACAAAAAAAGTAATTTTAATCGAGTTACTCAAGCAGAACGCCAATCAGGCTCTAGCTTTAAACCATTCATTTATGCTGCAGCACTTGATAAAGGATACACTTTAGCAAGTATCATTAATGACTCTCCCATTGTTTTATATGATCCAAGTTTAGGTGGTTTATGGAGACCACAAAATGAAAATCATAAATTTAATGGTCCTGTTCGTTTGCGTGTTGCGCTAACTTCTTCAATGAACCTAGCATCTATTCGACTTTTACAAAACATTGGCATCCGTTACGCAGTGAATTATCTAGAACGTTTTGGTTTTAACTCAACTTCACTACCACACTCTCTTTCTTTAGTATTGGGTTCAGCAGATGTTACCCCATTACAAATGACTTATGGATTTGCCGTTTTTGCAAATGGTGGCTATCGTGTTACACCTTTTGTCATTCAAAAAATTGTAGACAATCATAATAACCTTATTTATCAAGCAAAACCTAAAGTTGCTTGTGTTAGTTGCCAAGAGTTAGATCAAGCAATGGAAAATGAAGGTGAAGCGACTATTAGCACCGCACAACAAGCACCTCGTGTTATTTCACCTGAAACAGCTTATTTAATGACTTCCGCTCTACAAGATGTGATACGTTCGGGTACTGGTAGAGCAGCGCTCGTATTAAATCGACCAGACCTAGCTGGAAAAACAGGAACCAGTAATTCACAAGTAGATGCTTGGTTCATTGGATTTAATAGTGATATTGTTGCAACTGCCTGGGTCGGTTTTGACTCTCCTAAATCCATTAAAGAGTTTGGGTCACAAGTCTCTCTTCCTATGTGGATCAATTTCATGAGTTTGGCATTGAAAGATAAACCCTTGCATACACTTTCACAACCATCGAATATTTCAATTCTTCGTATTGATCCTAAAACAGGTTATTTAGCTCGTGAGAATCAATCAAATGCAATTTATGAATATTTTCAAACAACTAATGCACCACAACAAACAGCTACAGAAGAAGCTCCTGCTGAAAATACCGACACAACTAATACGCAAGAAGCAGCTGAACCCTTATTTTAAAGAAAAGATTATTCCTAACCATATAATCAAACCAATCCATTGATTATTCTTAAATGCAGTAAAACATCCTGCACGTTCAGAGTTACGTGTTAAGTATTGCTGATAAATAAAGAATAAAGTAGAAATAATTAACGCACAATAAAACGGCCATTTAAATGATAAAATCACACCTAATATAACAAACAAAAATACCCATAGACTTTGTAATATTCCAATAATCAAACGGTCATAATGGCCAAATAAAATAGCAGTTGAACCAATACCGATTTTTAAATCATCATCTCTATCCACTATCGCATATTGTGTATCATAAATAACACTCCAAATAACGCCTATTGTAAATAATATCCACACATATGCAGGGATAGTGCCTATGGAAGCAGTATATGCCATTGGAACTCCCCAAGTGAAAGCGAACCCAAGCCATACTTGAGGTAAATGAGTCCACCGTTTCAAAAATGGATAAATCACTGCAATAAAAACACCTATAAATCCAAACAAAACCGTTAAATAATTTAATTGCATCACCAAAATAAAAGCGAACAACAATAATATGGCAAATGTAGTTAATGCGGCTCTGGGACTAATTTTTCCTGAAGTAATAGGTCTATTACGTGTGCGCTCAACATGTTTATCAAAATTTCTATCAGCAAAATCATTGATAATACAACCAGCCGCACGCATGATAATTGTTCCCAAAAAAAATATAAAAAATAAGAATAGAGAGGGGTGACCATCATTCGCCAACCATAAACCCCATAGGGTAGGCCACAGTACCAACAATGTACCAATGGGTTTGTCAAAACGCATTAATCTAAGATAATCAATAATCTGCCCCATTATTTAAATACCTCGAAAAAACACGGAGTAAAAATTTCAGTTAATAATAATGGTTTGTTTTTTATGTAAAAAATTGAACGTCTTCCCCAAAGAAAAGGTTCATTCAATGCGCCTGATTTAGTATAAAAATAATTACCTCTATAGATTTTTGCTATCTCAAAAGTTGAGCGTTCAATACTAGGTTCTGAAAATAATAGCTCTCCCAGCGGGCGATTGTTTAAATGCTTAAATTTAAATTCCTCTCTTATGAACGTGGCTCTTGGGATAACGGTTCGCGCGAACATGACATGATAGCCGTTGCAATGTATTTGAACTTCTCGAATGTTTGCTAATACTCGAGGGGCTAGATTCAATCGTGTCTTTTCAGACAAAAATGGAAACTCCCAGGCTCGTTTTGATAAATGAATTTCATGGTTCTTACTATGTGTTCTGATCATTTTGGTCATGGATTCAGCATGCGTTAGCCAAAAATAGAAATTTTTTTTAAAATTTCCTCTAGAAAAACACGGTAGGGGTCGCCAATTTGGCTCATATTTTGTATAATAGGGCGTTAATAGCATTTTTTACTTCGTTTATGTATGGTTTTTGCTATTTTGTAACTAATTGGAGAAGAGGTCAACTATGTATGTTTGGGAATGTCGGATCTGCGGATTCATTTATGATGAATCTTTAGGTTTACCAGAAGAAGGTATTGCACCAGGAACACGCTGGGACGATATACCTGAAGACTGGACTTGCCCTGATTGTGGCGTATCAAAAGCTGATTTCCAAATGCGTAGAGTCGCATAAAATATGTTATATATTCTTTTTGGTTTACCCGCCGCAGGTAAAGATTATGTCGCGGCCCTTTTAAAACAAAGCTATGGTTTTTTTCATTACAATGCAGATATAGATTTAACACCCGAGATGTTAGAATATATCAAAAATCAAAAAATATTTTCTCAATCCATGCGAGATAAATATTTTGAAATGATAATTAACAAAATCAGTGATTATACGCATAAATTTAAAAACGTTGTTGTATCACAAGGTTTAGCGAAGGAAATCAACCGACATCAACTCAAGTTGGCTTTTCCTCAAGCTACATTTATTCTAATCAATACAGATGATGAAATCAGAAACAAGCGCTTACGTGAGCGCAATGATTGGATTACCGTTGATTATGCACAACGAATCAAAAATGAATTTGAAAAACCTTGCATACCACATTATATTATTGAAAACAAACATGATAACTTGTATGTTCTTCAACAACTAGCAGAAATTTTACCTAAGTAACACTTATGGATAAAGACTTATGAACCTTTATACTGCAACAATAACTCTGATTCTTGTGATGGATCCTCTAGGAAACATCCCAGTTTTTATTTCCGTACTAAATAGCGTTGAACCTAATAGACGTAATGCTATTATTCTACGAGAATCAATCATTGCTTTTTTAATTCTCTTGACCTTTATGTTTACTGGTCAATTTATATTACAAAATCTTGGGATCACTGAACCCGCACTAGGCATTGCGGGCGGTATCATTTTATTTTTAATTGCACTTCGTATGATTTTTCCATTGCCTAATCAACAAAATGAGCGTCAGATAGGAGAGCCTTTTATTGTACCATTAGCGGTTCCTCTTATTGCAGGCCCCTCTGCACTAGCCACGGTGTTATTATTTGTAACACAATACCCCGAACATATTTTTACTTGGATACTAGCTTTAATTATCGCTGCAGCCGTGGCTACTACAGTACTATTATTTTGCTCACCTTTGCGAAAATTGCTAGGTGCAAAAGGTTTAATTGCAATTGAACGTTTAATGGGTATGATTTTAACAACGGTCGCAGTCCAAATGTTTTTAACAGGAATAGGGGATTATTTTAAATTGTCGAACTAAGATAATGGTAATTCAAAAAAGAATGTTGTTCCAGCATTTGCCTTCGTGGTGAACCCAATCGTTCCACCCATTTTTTCAACTAAAGCCTTACATATATTCAAACCAAGTCCAGTTCCTCCTTTTTGTCTTGTAGCTGAAGAATCTGCTTGGGAAAACTTACCGAATATACTTGCCTGAAATTCTTCAGGAATACCGCTACCTTGATCTGTAATTCCAACTCGAACACTTTTACCTTGTATCTTCACGCTTAAACTAACTTCCCCACCGGTTGGCGAATATTTTACTGCATTTGAAATTAGATTGGTGATTACTTGTAATAATCTGTCTCTATCAACATTAACTTTTAAGTTGGGAACATTATCAACTAATTTTAATGAGACAGAATATTTTTCAGCAAATCCTGTATTGATAGCAATAGACTCATCTAAAGTCGCACACAAATCTGTAGGCTCCAATTTAAGTAACATTTTATTCGCTTCAATTTTTTCGATATCTAAAATATCATTGATCAGACGAATTAAACGCTCGCAATTTGTATTGGCAATATCTAAAAGCTTGTGGGTCTTTTCATTAATTTCACCAGAAGCTCCTCCTAATATCAAAGATAGTGAACCACGTATCGATGTTAATGGCGTACGTAACTCATGACTAACCATTGATACAAATTCATCTTTCAACTGTTCTATCTTCTTACGTTCAGTGATATCTCTTATCACTACCACAAAAATTTCTTTATCTTTTAAATGTGTTCTAGACAATGTAAGCTCTGAAGGAAATGTTGTCTTATCTCTTCTAACTCCATTCATTTCAAGCGCTTGAAATGAAGTTCTTTCAAATAAATTTTCTTTTAAATCCGGTAAAATAACCTGAATATTTACCCCAACCAATTCATCATATAAAAATTTAAATATTTCTGTTGTAATTCGATTGATTGAAAGAATTTTATTTTCCATATCAATGGTTACAATTGCATCCCGTGCGGATTCTAACACAGCAGTTTTATAAGCTTCACTTGCTCGTAATTCATTTTCAACACGTGTTCTTGCAATAAACTGCCCGATTTGCGCGCCTAAGGTCATAAGTGTTTGAAGAAAATCATCATCTGGTTCCTGACGTTCGCAAGTAAAAAGTTCAATGACACCGAGCACTTCTTCTTGTTGCCATATAGGAAAACCTATTCCACTATGCAAGCCCACATTTATGCCTATTGCTGCTCTTGGACCAGATGGATCTGCTGCTATTTCGGATATCCAGCGTGGTTTTGCAGATTGCCAAACACCGCCCGGCAAACCAACACCTTCCTCAAACTCAAGGCTTTTTGTTATTTCAACAAATTTACTTAAATCTAATGACTTGTTATACCAAACTTCTAAGCAAGATAAACTCTTGGTTTTTTGATTAACCATCCAAATTGCACCAAACTCCCAATCCATACTTTCACACATTGACTGAAGAAGACCATGTGCTGCACTTTCAAAATCTTTTGCATTCGCAAGCGCACATGCAACAACATATTGAACTAAAAGTCGGTGCTCTGCCGTTTTAAGCTGAGTAATATCCGCGGCACTTCGATGTAAATAAACAGTGAAAAAAATCATAGTAAGAAGCAAAAAAACAAATATAGCGTAAAAATATATATTTGGAATGATATGATAGCCAACAGAAATAGCAACAATACCTACTGCAATTAATAGAAGATTATTAAGTGTAACAACTATTTTAGATGTAAAAAAATTTCCAGAATGATCAGGCATATATATTCTCTTATTCTAAAATCTCTTCCGCCAAAACAATTTTATTACGCCCTGCTTGCTTTGCTTGAAACAAAGCCTCTGTTACAGTGTTTGTTAGCGTCAAAACATCTCTACAAATTGGATAGCTTGCAATTCCAGCGCTAAATGATACGGTGAAAAGCTGACCGCCAACATAATGTTTAAGCCTAGAAAACTGTATACGTAAGCTATCTATCTGTTTAGAAGCGGCAATACCTGGAACGCCGGATAGAATCACACCTATTTTTTCACCACCATAACGACCCAAAATATCAGTTTTACTTAAATGATTTTGTAACAAACTACTCAAACTTTTAATGACTTGATTGCCCACCATATGCCCGTAAGTATCATTAACTATTTTAAAATTATCTAAATCAATAAGCCCTAATGAAAACGGCAAACCATATTGCTCCGAACGAGCTATTTCTATTTCAATTTGTTTTTCAAATGCTGCTTGAGTATATATACCAGTTAATGCATCTTTCACCATAAATGAACGTAATGTTCTTGAGTGTTCTACTCTAGATTTAACTATAGTTACCAAATATTCAGGACGAACAGGCTTTGTAATGAAATCGTCACCACCTATGCTCATTGCATACTGTTGTTTAATTTCACTGGTTTCAGTCGTAAGAAAAACGATTGGAACATTCGTGTAAACTTCTTCTTGTCGTAAAATCGCAGCCAATTCTAAACCATTACATCCAGGCATATAAATATCCATTAGTATCAAATCTGGTTTAAAATCTACTAATGTCTCAGTTACTGTTAAAGGATCATTGACAACCGCGGTTAACATGCCTGATTGCTTTAATATTAGTGAAAAATAATCAGCGAGCTGTGGCGAGTCATCGACAATTAAAATGCGATATGGTTCCATCAGAGTAACACCACATAACTGATCTAAACGATGCGCAAAATTAGTAAATTCAATTGGTTTGACAAAAAATGTGACACCACCTGCTCGTACCGCTTCTAAGCGAGTTAATAAATCACTTCTATCTGAAACAAATATAATTGGAACTAAAATACCATATTTTTTTTGTATTTTTGATAGATATTCTAATTCTTCTGGTTTCATGTTTGTTATATCAGCAATAATAGCTGATGGCTGAATTTCATTCGTTGCAGATTTAAAACTATCAAATTCAGAATAGCTTTTTATAAGATATCCGAAGCCTCGTAATTGTGTCATCACACCTCTTACAAGCACATCGTCATCTGTAAACAAATATACTTGCTTCTGTGCTTGATCAGAAAAAACTTCTGGCTCTAATACCATTTGCTGATTATCAAGTGAAGACAATTGAACAGCTTCTTTTAATTTGGTTAGGAATGCTTCAATTTCACGACGTTGATCATCGGTTGCAACAGCACCCATATTGTCTTTAACATATATTTCAAGTTCTCTTGCAGATTGACTTACAATGGTATATCCATAAGTGCCAGCAGTACCACAAATTGTATGAATTTTACGATGCAAGGTTTCCCATATTTCATTGTTCCATTCTTTATTTAATTCTTTCCAATCATTTTCAATTTCAGCAATTTTTTCTGGCAATGCTCTTCCATATGAAATAAATAATTCTTGTAATTTATCTTGCGCTTTATCAGCCATAGTAGTTCACCACATTCTGTTATAATTTTTATTATCCTGAATGTTTATTCCAAGAATTTCGTAATGTCTCAGCTAACGTCATTGGATCAAATGGTTTTGCAACAACATCTATAACATTTTTCATGCTTCTAAATTCATTTACTTCATTTGTTTGAATTTTCGCTGTCATAAAAATAATCGGGACATTCTCTAATCCTGAAATTTTTTGTAATTCTGTTAATGTTGTAGGACCATCCATATCTGGCATCATCACATCTAATAATATTAGATCTGGCCCAAAAGCTAAAGCATCTCGTAAAGCATCAGTCCCGCTATGACAAAACTTAACTGTAAAGCCACCCAGATCTTCCAAAGCAATTTGTGCAATAGAACAAATATCTTCTTCATCTTCCACATATAATATCTTTGATAATTCCATATTAAGCCTCTCTTTTCTTATTTATGCTTTTTAGAGTCATCCTATTTATATAGTTTAGTAAAGATTTTAAGCATTGAGACATGATATTTTAAAAACCGAAAAAACATTATCTAAAATGGAATATAAAATGGGTTGTTATTATCGTTTTTATATAATCCAAGGTTTCTCTACAGGCAAACATAATTCTCTACATTGTTTTAAAATAGATTCCTTTCTTATTTTGGGTATTTTAAATGATTCTAATAAATCTGGTTGTTCATGCAAGGATTTACACAAAATGACATTATTTTCAATTAGTTCACCTAATTCTGCTTTAGTGAAATTAGTTATGCACGAAATCGGATACAAACCTGAAAATTCAATTAATTCTTTTAAGTTACCTGTTTTAGGATAGTCCCAAGCAACTAAATGTAACCCAGCGCACCTAGCATATTGCATGGCATCGATTGTAAATCGCGTATTGGTAGCCAACCAACCCTCTAATACATCATGGTCTGATTTATTTTTATAAGCTTGATCTATATCTTGAAACCGTGCTTTAACATATAAAGCAACTTTAACATCACAACGAAGTCCAGAACGATTATGGTATTTACATTCTACAAAAATTCTTTTTCCATGCCCTTTCGCTAAAACATCTACTTCATGTGAAACACAATAGCCTTTAATGAATTTATTATTTTCAACTTGATAACCATGATACCTCAATAAAGCAGCCATATATTTTTCAAACGGATAACCAGAACTACCTAATCGCATTATTGCCTGCTTTAAATGATATTTTGCAGCCAAAGTATGCGACGCTTTACGAAGTAAACGAAATGCGATTTGATAAATCGCATGTGTGCTCATTCCTGGCTTTAAAGCTCGTTTAACTTCCGTCACAATTTTTTCAATGATTGACGGATTTGTACCCACTCGCTTTAAAGAGCGACGTAATTTGTTTGCATCAAATTCTGCAGTTTCACCAGAAGCTTTTACAATGTTGACCATTTAGTTCCTCATTTTATTTTTGCTTAATATAATGATCATCTTTGCTTTTTAAAACACATTTTAAATACTTTAATTTCCATGACGAACACCTGAGCAACTATTGACAGATCACTTGTCTTTGTTTATAACTCAGACAAAACATTAAAGATTTGGCCCTAATTTATGTTAAAAACTCAACTTAGTAAAAATATAAACGATCAAGTAACTTCTGCTTTTGAAGAAACAATTGATCAAACTAAGACTTTATTAGATAAAGCATCTTATAAATCAATTGATGACTTTCGTAAAGCCTATAAATCTTTAATAAAAGCCGCAGCTGAATATTATCAACCTCTATCTACATCAGCAGACAAAAACAAAATGCCATTTTTTGATTTTATATTCAATGTGTTAAATAGTTATTTTGTCCATGATCATCAACATAATGTTGAAAGATATTTATCTGCACCAGAAAAATATTTACTAACTTCTGTTGATATGAACTTTTTGAAATTACTTCGCGTATTCAATCATTACTTTACAACCACTTTAATCAAAGAAGAAATGATCGCTTGTTTTACTCGCTATAGTTACTTTGAACTTATTGACAAGAAACGATTTTTAAAACGCAATGAAGACACAACAAGTATTGATGATAAACTCATAAAAAAACATATTCCTACTTTTACAAATCATGCTTTTTTATTAATTATACTCTACAAAAAACAACTATTAAAAAATAAAAATATACATTGGAATGTAGATATTGTAGATTCATATGCGCTTAAAGAGTATCTTGACAAGCCCACCAAAGAAGCAGTTCATCCTAATGAAGTAGTCAGAAAGCAAGTTATAATTTACGGATGTTATCATTTTGTTACATTAGATATGTATATAACATGTGATGTTCACGGCAAGCATCAATTTGAAGTAATTCTCTTAGATTCAAATAATGGTCCCATAGGTCAAGCAGTTTTACATATACTTAAAAAACATCCTAATGTGAATCAAGTTTATTATTCAAATACATCTACTCAAGCAGATGAATATAGTTGTGCTCTATTTGCTTATGATATCGCAAAAAACTTATATAAAGAACCTGATTTACTCACATTAGTTAAAACACACTCTGACGTGGCAGGAATATTTGATTACACAATCCTACCGCCGCGATTATTAAAAAACATTCAATTTTTATCAAGGCTTGATGCTTTACCTGAAGACACAAAAGCAAAGCCTTTTAATAAAAAGGGAGAAACGTTGCAAGATTATATTTCTAGACACGCTGGATTCTTTAGTGATAAACAAGCAGATAAACTACGTAATTTATCGACTATTGATAAGTATCATTCATTATGTGAAATAATGTTAAAAATATTAGAAAAAATACCAGATGATGATATTCCTAAAATTCTTTCAGGTGAAAAGCCTTTACCAAGTATCACAGCAGCTCCTTCGATTACAATCTGCCTTTGATTTTCGTTCTTCGTAAATCTATGTTAGAATTTCCTATTATCAATATACAAAAGATAAAGCTTTCATTGCGAGCTTTGCGTTTTGTGCAAAGCGTGGCAATCTAGGGCTGACTATTTATATTTAATGCTGTTATGAATTGTATTAATGAGTTCTTTTAATAGGGTAATATCATGCTAGATGAAATACAACAAACGGGTGCAAATTTACAAAAACAAACCTTGAACTGGCTCGGTTTTTTAAATATTGATTACACCTCCAAGGTTTGGCTGGTCGCGACCACCACCACCATAGCAATTATATTATTGAGTTTTTTAAGTTTTTTCATGGCAAAACGTTATTTATTAAACGTTATTGAAAGACGCGTTAAACGCGGCAAATCAACTTGGATTAAATTATTATTTGATCGTTATGTTCTAAGTCGCTTATTACATTTATTGCCGGCATTTATTATTTATATTTGTGCGCCTTTAATGAAAATCGCACCTACTGTATTTTCATTAAGCCTCGCTAAAATTTATCGTGACATTGCATTTTCTTATATGATCCTTGCGGTTTTTTATTCTTTATATGGAGTATTAAATGTAATACATGATTATCACAGAGATTTTAAGTTGGCAAGTTATACCGCTATTAAAACCTACATTGAAATTGCAAAAATAATTTTGCTTATTATTGCAGGCATTCTGGTAATTTCTATATTACTACACAAATCCCCTGTTTATTTATTAACAAGCATTGGTGCTGTAGCAACCATTTTTGTTGTAGGCTTTAAAGACACGCTTTTAGGTTTTGTTGCCAATGTTCAAATGGTTAGTGGTGATTTAGTCAGGGTAGGCGATTGGATTGAAGCACCACAACTAAATATTTGTGGTACTATTTTGGAAATTTATTCTAGCCGTGTAAAAATAGAAAATTTTGATAAAACAATCACGATTGTTTCAACAAATATTTTACTCAATACGACCTTAAAAAATTGGCGCGGCATGTATGAAACTGGCGCCAGAAGAATAACGAATAATTTTTATATTAACTTACATACTATAAAATTTTGTGACAATGATTTCTTCATGGCACTTAAAGAAAAGAAAATACTGACTGACAATCTCTATGAAACATTGGTACAAAATAATCATTCAAAACCAACAAACCTAAGTGCTTTTAGAGTTTACCTACAGCACTACATAGAAAATCATCCCAAAATCCATCAGCATCTTTTGCGTATCGTTCGCTACTTAGAACCAAACGTAACAGGTTTACCAGTACAAATTTATATTTTCTCCAATGAAACAAAATGGGCGATTTACGAGCGAATTCAAGCTGAAATTATCGAACACATCCTAGCAATTTTACCTGAATTTCAATTAGCTTCGTTTCAAGAGAGAACAGATAAGTTGGAGCATTTGTACCGGGCGGGTTAGCAAACAAGTGCCGCCATGGTTGGAACGCTTCATAAAACATCCGTCATTGTGAGCGTAGCGAAGCAATCCAGTACTGACCATCTATTTAAACTCAGTACTGGATTGCCACGCACGAGCAAGGCTCGTGCTCTCAATGACCACATTTTTTTTATAAATGAATTGTGTGATCTTTATGCTTATCAGGTCTGGATTTTAATAATTTGGAAGTCCAACTTCCAAATTATTAGGAATTTATGATTAGGTTAATTAATTATTTAAATACGCGTAAGATTGTAGAAGTGAATTGAAGATATTCGGATTTGGTGGGCCCACTAGGACTCGAACCTAGGACCAAGGGATTATGAGTCCCCTGCTCTAACCAACTGAGCTATGGGCCCGAAATGGAATCGGCAGTATATCTTGAGGTTTGGGTTGTGTCACGTGTAGTAGATTTTTTCTACCCCCTCACCCCAACCCTCTCCCCCAACAAGTTGGGGGAGAGGGAGTTAAACAACTTTTAAAAATGCAGATACTCCTTCTCCCCCT
>JBFWPS010000019.1:0-14985 GCA_050249855.1 Gammaproteobacteria bacterium | reverse complement strand
TAAAAAAAACCAATATGTTATTTTAGATTTATCTCGAGTTAATGACATGGACAGTTCAGGTTCCGAATCCATAGTTGATTTAATCAATCGATATCATGGTACACATTTACATTTCTTTATTAAAGGATTACCAAAACGATTTGAAACATTATTTGAATTATTTGGTGGAAAAAACTTTTTAGAGCCACTTTTGTTAACCTCCGAAAGTGATTTAAAAGATAAAATTGGCGGGACAAGAAAACTATCTTTTCGTGGTCGTTTACTGCATGGGGTACAACAATTTCATACCGACCGACAGCAAGATGATCGTGCCTTATTTAAAGCAATTGCGCATGCACAAGATCCACATACTTTATTTATTACTTGTGCAGATAGTCGTGTGATCCCTTCTGAAATGACTAACACCGACCCTGGGGAATTATTCAGTATCAGGAATGTAGGAAATTTAATTCCAATATATTCTACCGAAAGCGTACATAGTGAAGCTGCAGCGATAGAATTTGCACTCACTGAGTTAAACATTCATGATATCGTCATTTGTGGACATTCAAATTGCGGTGCGATAAAGGCTTGTTGTGAAGGTTTGCCAAATGATCGTTTGAAACAGGTTGAGCTATGGATTGAACAAGTAAAAAAACAAATTGCCTTTAATACCGAACATGAAATTGATTATTTCAGTCGGCTTAATGTTTTACAACAAATTGAAAATCTTAAAACTTATCCACTTGTTAAAAAATATCTTGCTAAACATAAAATAGCGCTACACGCATGGTATTTCGATATGCATGAAAATATAGTTTATGAATGGGATGAGAAAACCAATACCTATACCGCCATTGGTGAACCTTCAAAACTTTTCAAAATCGAAATTAGCAGTATTTAAGGAGCACATATGCTTGATTTTATTAAAAAACTTCCTAAAATCGAGTTGCACCTTCATATTGAAGGGACACTTGAACCGGAATTAATGTTTGAACTCGCCAAACGAAATAATATCGCCCTACCTTATCATTCTATTGAAGATGTAAAAAAAGCATATAATTTTCAAAATTTACAATCATTTCTAGACCTTTATTATGCTGGGGCAAGTGTGTTAATCACTGAGCAAGACTTTTATGATTTAACATTTGCTTATTTAAAAAAAATCAGCACACAAAATGTTCGTCATATTGAAATTTTCTTTGATCCGCAAACCCATACAAAACGAAATATTTTATTTGAAACATTTTTTAATGGTATATATAAAGCGCTTGAAGATGGTAAAAAACAACTGAATATTACTTATCGATTAATCATGTGTTTTCTTAGAGACTTATCTGAAGAAGATGCTTTTACAAACTTAGATCAAGCTTTTCCTTTTAAAGATAAAATTACAGCCGTTGGATTAGATTCAGCTGAAAAAAATAACCCCCCTAGCAAATTTGAACGTGTTTTTTCACTTGCACGTGAACAAGGTTACTTAACTGTTGCGCATGCTGGTGAAGAAGGCGCAGCGGAATATATTATTGAAGCTTTAGATTTATTACACGTAAGACGTATTGATCATGGCGTACGTTGTTTAGAAAATGCTGCACTTGTTGAAAGCTTAGTAGCAAAACAAATTCCGTTAACCGTTTGCCCTTTGTCTAATATCAAATTATGTGTTTTTGATAAATTGGAACACCATCCTTTGAAAAAAATGTTAGATTTAGGTTTATGTGTCAATATTAACTCAGATGATCCTGCCTATTTTGGTGGTTACATTGAAGAAAACTTTATTGCAACACAAAATGCTCTTAATCTTACTGAAGATGATTTGATTCAAATTACTAAAAATAGTATTTTGGCTACATTTTTAGATGATCATGAAAAACAAACTTTGTTGGATGAACTAGACTCTTGGTGGGCACGCGCTTCATAAATCAGTTGTAATTTTAAACGATGTGCATACGCGCTTTACCCACCCTACTATTTAGTTTCGTAGGGTGGGCAAAACGTGCAATGCAGATAACTTTAAATCTTAAGATAACTTACGTGCACGTGTGCCCACCATAACGCTTACGCACTGGATTTGATTTTTATATTCCCAATCCTTTTGCAACACGCGCACCATAATCTAGATCCGCTTTTTTGAAATGTTCAACTTGCTTTTGTTGAATCGTTTTTGGAACTGGTTTCATCGAACGAACAATATTATCAATTAATTGTGATTTTTGATCTTCACTCATTAGTCGATATAAATCGCCCGCCTGCTTGTAATCTTCATTTCCTACGCGATGATCATATCGATCGGCATCACCTGAAATTTTAAGCGGTGGTTCTTTATATTTCGCGTCATCCACAGGACCATTAAAGCTATTAGGTTGATAATTAACTTGACCATCATAATTACCATCAAAACGCATGTGTCCATCTCGATGATAAGTATGAACAGGACAACGCGGTTTATTCACTGGTAATTCTGGATAGTTAATTCCGATTCTATAACGATGTGTATCAGAATAAGATAATAATCTTGCTTGTAACATTTTATCAGGTGATGCACCAAACCCTGGCGGCATATTAGAAGGTTCAAATGCAGCTTGTTCTACTTCTGCAAAATAATTTTGTGGGTTTCGATTAAGCTCAACAATCCCAACTTCTATAGGCGGATAATCTTTATGTGGCCACACTTTTGTTAAATCAAAAGGATAAATATGATATTTTTCAGCATCTGCCTCCGGCATAATTTGAATTTCAACACGCCATTTTGGAAAATCACCTTTTTCAATAGAATTAAATAAATCACGTCGATGCACATCCAAATCTTTTCCTGCAATCTCAGCCGCTTCTGCATCTGTTAAGCATTCAATCCCTTGCATGGTTTTCAAATGCCACTTCACCCAAAAACGTTCACCCTTTGCATTCCACAAACTAAAGGTATGAGAAGAATAACCATTCATATTACGATAAGTTGCAGGGATCCCTCTGTCTGAAAATAAAATTGTGACCTGATGCAAGGATTCTGGTGAGAGACTCCAAAAATCCCACTGCATGGTATTATCACGCAATCCTGTTTGTGGGTGGCGTTTTTGTGAATGAATAAAATCTTGAAACTTTAATGGGTCACGAACAAAAAATACAGGCGTGTTGTTGCCCACTAAATCCCAATTACCTTCTTTTGTATAAAACTTACAAGCGAACCCTCTTGGATCTCTTGCTGTATCTGCCGAACCTAATTCACCAGCAACCGTTGAAAATCGGATAAACATTTCACATTGATTATTAACTTTTGAAAATAAATCTGCACAAGTATATTTTGATAATTCTTTGGTTACAGTAAAAGTTCCATATGCACCAGCGCCTTTTGCATGTACTACTCGTTCTGGTACTCGTTCACGATTAAAATGTGCCATTCGTTCCATTAAATGTGGATCGACTAATACTGGCCCACGTGGCCCTGCTGTTAAGCTGTTTTGATTATCACTTACGGGTATTCCTGCCGCAGTCGTCATGATAGGACATTTGCTCATCGTGCTCTCCTTATTATTATTTTTTTAACCCGGGTAGCCAAATCATTTGCACCGTATTATGATCTGGATCATAACAATAAAAACTTCGTGCGCCATCTCGATGTGTACGAGGTTCTGTTTTCATTTCAACTTGGTTTGATAGAAGAAATTGATACCATTGGTCGACTTCATCTATTTCAGACATGACAAAACCAATATGATCTAAACGTTGTGGGCTTGTTAATTGAAACGATTCTTTAACACGATGAAGGGCTAAATTATCATAGCCTGTTGATAAATAAACATTATCTGAATCAGGCCGCCAATCAATACCCATCCCCAATAATTTTGAATAAAAATATTCACACGCTTCAAGTTTGTGAACGAATAAAGCTACATGTCTTAGACCTAATGTTGGTTTAGGTGTTTCCAAACTAAGCTCCAAAAATAATATGGAATAAATAATACAACATAATCGCTAATCCAGCACCGATAGGTAAGGTAATAATCCACGATGTAAAAATATTACGAACGACTCTCAAATTTAAAGAATCTATACCTCGCGCTAAACCAACGCCGAAAATTGCTCCAATCAATGTTTGTGTAGCTGAAACAGGGATCCCAAAACTAGTTGAAACCACAACTGTGCTTGCTGCTGCAATAGTTGCTGAAAATGCACGACTAGGCGTTAGTGTTGTAATACCATGACCTACTGTTTCAATCACTTTACGTCCATACATTAATAAGCCAACAATCACACCTGAAGCACCTAAAAATACTATCCAAGCAGGTAATGCAGAAGTTAAAACTGCTTTTTCTCCACTAGTTGCAATGGTAATCACTTCCGCCATAGGCCCAACTGCAATTGCTACATCATTTGAACCATGTGCAAAAACCATTGCACAAGCAGTAAGTGCCATCAATATTGCAAACACTTTTTCTGTCGCGATAAATTGCGCATGTAAGCGTCTCGTACCAGACGGCAATTTCACAGACTGTATAACCCAGCTTCCAATAAGCGTTACAACAAATGCTGTTCCTAATGTCATAACAAAATTTGTTAAAGGTGTTACAACAATATGAAAATGTTTTAATCCTTTTACTAACACCATCAAAGACAAAATGATTCCGACAACAAATAAATAGATAGGTGCGTAGCGTTTAGCGTGCACAAAAGGTTCTGATTGAATTAATATTAAACGCTGAATATTGATAAACAATAAGTAAGCTAAAATGCCGGCAATTAATGGCGAAGAAACCCAACTGATTGCAATGTATATCACTTGTTTCCAATGCATTGCATGAACACCTAACACAATAGAACCAAATCCTACTATTGCTCCAACTGTTGCATTCGTCACTGAAACAGGTAATCCAAAATAGCTAGCGATTAACATCCATGTGGTTGCGGATAATAATACCGCTAACATCCCATAAAGTAAGATATTGGGTGTATCGATTAATAACTGCGTATTGATAATACCATCACGTAAAGTATGACTTACACCGCTGCCACCTAAAAAAGCGCCCGCAAATTCAAAAATGATAGCAATTATAATTGCATTACGAATGGTAACTGAACGCGAACCCAAGGTAGTACTCATAATATTCGCAAGATCATTAGCGCCAACACTCCATGTCATCATCAAGCCAAATAAACATGCTAATACAATAAATAAAATAGTCATACGATCCCGTAATGTTGCATCTATAAATTAAGTATTTTCAGCTAGCCAACAACAATTCTAACTGTCCACCAACAGCTTGTGCATGATCAGCCAAATCACCGGTCCACTCGATGATTTTATATAGAAAAATAATATCAATTGGTGAATATTCTTTTTCTACATCATAAAGTTTTCTACGAAGTTCAATTTGCATGGTGTCTGTGTCATGCTCAATAACATCAAGCTCCGTAATCATTTCTTCTACTAATTTGATTTCTTTTCCACGAAACCCTGCTTCAAAAATATCATCTAATTCACGAATAGCTTTTCGTGCTTGATTTTCAGCATCCAAACTACGTTTTAAAAACATCATGAATGACTCGGCAATAACTTCAGGAAATTTCATTTTCCTTCCACAAACCAAACCGGCGATATCTTTTGCTTTATTTGCAATTTTATCCTGTAAAACTAACATCATTAATATATCAGCCCTAGCTACTGGCAAAAATAAATCTTTAGGCATATGCATACGCAAATCTTTCTTAATTTGATCCGCATCGTGTTCTAATTCTGCAATTTTTTGATATAATTCTTCAGCTTTTTTCCAGTCACTTTTTAAAACATGCTCAAAAAACGGAAAAAGTTCATGAACACACGCGTGTGTTTTCACCATATGTTTCTCTAATGGTCTTATGGTTGAAGGACCAAAAACATTAAATAAAGGCATTCGTGGTGGTGACATAATACTAGTATCTCTCTTGAGGAAATATGCAAAATAACTTGGAAATTGAAATAAAACTAACCATCAAAGAATCAAGCCTCGTTCTTTTAGATGAGCACTCTATCATAAAATCTTATGCTCGCACACCGCCAGAAGTAGTACATATTATGAGCGTTTATTATGACACAAATGAGCATTTTTTGTTAAAAAACGGATTTGTACTGCGTACACGATTTGATGGTTCTATTTATAGACAAACTTTTAAAAGCGCAGACAAAAGTAATCGGGGCCTACATAAAAGAATGGAATGGGAACAAGTCATTCCCTCTTTCAAACCGGATTATTCCATTATTCCAGATGAGAATTTACTTAAAGTTTGTAATGACCAAAATATTTTCACCAAAATAATTCCCATTTTTAAAACCAATATCACTCGCAAAACTTGGTATCTACAAATCGATGACACGCAAATTGAATTAGCGCTTGATCAAGGTAGAGTCCTTTGTGATAGTGCTTATGAAACCATTTGTGAAATTGAACTGGAACTTGTTGCTGGAGATGAAAAGAAGCTCCATGAAATCGCAGCACTATTACAAAAAGACTTACCAGTACACCTAGAGAATCAATCAAAAGCAGAGAGAGGATATAGGTTGCATCAAAAGTATTTAAATTAAGAGAAACCAATGAAACCAACCCCTACAAAACAAAAAAAACGAACAAAAATGGAAAAACATCGCTTAGTGTCTTTTAGCGATGGTGTGATTGCGATTATTATCACGATTATGGTTTTAGAATTGAAAGTGCCACATCATGGTACCTTAAATGCTCTTATTCCGCTCATCCCCGTATATTTAAACTACATTTTAAGTTTTATGTATATTGCGATTTACTGGAATAACCACCATCACATGCTGCAAACGTCTGAAAAAGTAACAGGTGGTATATTATGGGCGAATATGCATTTATTATTCTGGCTTTCATTATTCCCATTTGTAACAGCTTGGATGGGTGAAAATCATTTTTCTGCTGTACCAACTGCATTATATGGTGTGGTTTTATTGATGGCTGCTATTGCTTATTTTACATTACGAAGATTGATTATTCACTCTCAAGGACCAAATTCCATTTTAAAAAAAGCCATTGGAAAAGATTTCAAAGGAAATTTATCCTTAACGCTTTATATCATTGCGATTATTACAGCACCTTGGATCCCTGGCATTGCACAAGCATTATATGCACTCGTCGCTTTTATGTGGTTAGTACCTGATAGACGCATTGAAAAAATATTTGTGGAATATGATTAATCATTTTCAATTAAATTAGGGTTGATTCTTTTAATCACTGCTATTACTTTGTCTCTCAATAGCAGATCATTCATGCCACTGGCATAAAGTAATAAAGTAATCCCACTATATAACCCTAAAAATCTAGCATATTGCCAGGTTGGCTTTTCCACTTCGCCATAATATTTAAAAAACACATCATGATATTTACTAGGATAAAAACTCCAAATAATCGCTAAATCAAACTGAGCGATCATTGACTCCTAAATCATCCCAATCAATTATACCAACCAACTTTTGATGATAAAATAATATATGTCTAAAATCTAAATCACCGTGGACTAAACATCTATCTTTTTGAGAAAATGAGATATTTTTAATTTCGTGAGTTTCTTCTTCAAATAATTTAGTATTTATCTTATGTCTATTTCTTTCATTATTTTTTTTAACCCGCTCTGAAATAGCCTCGGTTGATTTCTGAATATTGGTTCTATCCCAGATCTGTGGTTGTGCTCCCAATGCCATTGCTTTTCTCTCATCAATACTATGTAATTTCTTTAAAAACTTAGCCAAGTCCACCAGACTATTGACCAATTCTTCTTCTGTAAACTCTAATTGATATGCAGGCGTACCCACAATTAATTCGTAACCATGAAATGCATAAGGATACTCTATCGTTGGGTGTCCTAAGTATTTTAACGCTGGAATTTTTATATTTTGGAACACTGGGAGTTTGTTTAAAATTAAGTTCTCTTGTTCTATCAATTCAATAAATATTTTTCGATGAGGAAATCTAAAAACAATCTTATCATTGATTAAAAAAACTTTGTTATCCCACCCTTCTCCAATGCATCTTATAGATTTAATTGGCATTAACTCTGAAAATTGTTGTTCTATACAATGCTTAACAAGCTTTTCATCAACCTCAATATCTGGGTGCCACTCATCTTTCTCAATCATCTTTAACTCTTATAGTTCAGCTAAACCAAAGCCTAAAATTGACAAAAAACAGTTTTTATGTCATAATTCGAAAATATGACATAATTTAGGAGATAAGTCAATGCAAGAATTTCATACTAAAATAAATTCAAATGGTAGGATCCTAATTCCAGCCCAATTAAGACAGGCTTTACAATTAGAACCAGGCGAGGAAATGGTTATGCGATTGGAAAATAATGAAATTTATCTAAGTAGCTTAAAACAAGTTTTGAAAAATGCACAAGCACTCGTAAAAAAACATTCCAAAGGAAAATCACTTGTAAAATTACTAAAAGAAACCCGTAAACAGGATCTAGAGAATGAGTAAAATTATCTTAGATAGTTCAGCTTTACTTGCATTACTAAATGAAGAAGCCGGTCATGAGATGGTTCAAAAAATTCTACCAAATGCAATTATGTCAACTGTTAACATTGCTGAGAGTATTGCATGTCTAATAAAAATTAATGTATCAAAACATCAAGCTCAGCTAATCATTCAAGACTTAATTAATGAAATCATTCCATACGATTTTGAGCAAGCCTCTTTAACAGCTGAAATAAAAATCAAAGCAAAATCTTTAGGTCTATCATTAGCTGATTGTGCTTGCTTGGCGCTAGCTAAATTTTTAAAAGTGCCTGTGTATACCGCTGATAAAATTTGGCTTAAATTCAACGATAATATTAAAGTACATCTTATTCGATAAGTTTAGGACTTATATTACTAAAACTATTAATATTCATGATTTTTTTCAAGATTAATTAAACTTGAATTAATTCGTCTGATTGCTTCTTGTGATTTTTGAGCCAGCACCACATCTTTTTTGCCGTAAGCAAAATACAATAGTGTGATAGCATTACATAAACCTAAAAAACGTGCGTAGCGCCAGGTATTTTCTTCTACAAAACCATAATATTTAAAAAATATTTCATGATAAAGCTGAGGATAAAAACTCCAAATCACACATAAATCCACTGAACGATTATTTATACCTATCTCATCCCAATCAATAATACCTGCTAATCGATTACGATCAAATAATAAATGTCTATAATCTAAATCACCATGCACTAAACACTTATCATTCTCCGGAAAAATTATGTACGTTATAGAATTAGCTTCTTCTATAAAAGTTTTTTCACAGATCTTACTTTTATTCTTCTGATTAATTTTCTTTATTCGCAGATCCGTTTCCTTGATTAGCTTATGAAAATTAGTTCTATCCCAAGCTTGAGGTTTTGTACCTAAAGCTAGCGCCTGCTTTTCATCAATAGCATGTAGCTTTTTTAAAAACAATGCTAAATCCATAAGGCTGCTCACGAATTCTTGCTCAGAAAAATCTGTTAAATATGCGGATTTGCCAGCTATTAGGTCATACCCTCGAAATGAATAGAAGCAATCTGTTTCAATATTAACTATATATCTTATTTTTGGTATTTTGATGCCTTGAAAATCCGGCAGTTTATTAATGATTAAATTATCTTTTGCTATTAATTCGGCTGATGATTTTCGATGTGGAAATTTAAAAACGATTGAATCGTCAATAAGATAAACTTTATTATTCCATCCTTCTCCAATACATTCAATTGATTTAGAAGAAGCTAAACCAGGAAAATGTTTTTCAAGACACATTCTTACAAATGATTTATCAATTACAATATCAGAATGCCATTCTTCCATGAGCTAAACTCTTTATTTTTGATTTATAAGCTCAAACGAATAAATCTAAAAAATAAAAAAGCCCTTAACTTAATAAATAATGAAAATGCATTATTGTTAAATTCCGGGCTTTTTAAACCATCACAATTTAATTTACAACCTGCCAAGTACCATCTGCCATACGACAAGCATGACCATAAATTGTTTCTGTTTTACCACCAATAATGGCTTTGGTTGTATAATCACGACAAGGTTGATCATTACGTTGATAAGTTTTGGTTGGTGTTACAGAATAGGTATTACCCGTGTCAGGGTTATGCCATGTTTTAGTTTGTCCTGTTTTGTTCGATTCAATGGCTTGACTCATTTGCATGCGATCGACTTTATCCATGCTCTTACCAATGGCACCACCAATATAAGCACCTGCAATAGCGCCCCCTGCAGCTGCTAAAATTTTTCCTGAGCCCCCACCAAATTGACTACCAAGTGCAGCACCAATTGCACCACCTGTTAATACACCCATATCTTGGTTACTCATATTGGCACAACCAACTAAACTCACTAAGCAAACGGAACTAACTAATGCTGTTAAAACTTTTTTCATTTTAAAACTCCTATTTCGGGCGAAATCTGAAGGCATTTTACATTAAATTTAAAAATCTGCAATGTAGAGCAGATGAAGTTGAATTTCAATTTAGCATTAAGTGCACGTATATCTACCATAGCGCAGCTTGGTGGGCACGCGCTTTATAAGTCAGTTGTAAATTTATGCGCTGTGAATACGCGCTTTGCCCACCCTACGAACCAAAAATTCTTAGGCTATCAATCCTAATTCCTTAACAGCATCGCGTTCAGCTCTAAGCTCTTTTAATGTTAATTCAATTTTTTCTTTACTAAACGCATTATGTTCGATACCTGAAACAACAGAAACTAAACCTTTTTCAGTACGGCAAGGAAAAGAAAACACTAATCCTTCATCAATATCATATTCACCATGCGATGCCTTACAAACAGAAAATATCTCGCCAGCAGGGGTATTATGCGTTAGATGATAAACACTTCCAATTGCAGCATTAGCAGCAGAGGCAGCAGATGAAGCACCACGTGCTTTAATTACTTCTGCCCCTCGTTGTTGAACATTCGTAATAAAATCTTTTTGTAACCATGCTTCGTCTGTAATAACCGAAGTTAGTGGTTTATCATCGATTTTTGCATGATAAAAATCAGGATATTGAGTTGATGAGTGATTTCCCCAAATGGCAAGTTCCTTAACTGATGTTACAGGCACACCTGCTTTTAGAGCTAATTGCGAACGCGCTCTATTTTCGTCTAATAAAGTCATTGCAAAAAAACGATCTTTGGGAATATCTGGCGCACTATGCATCGCAATCAAGCAATTTGTGTTACAAGGATTACCCACAACAAAAACACGTACATCAGCCGCTGCATAATCATTAATTGCTTGTCCTTGGCCTGTAAAAATACCTCCATTTATTTTTAATAAATCGCTCCTTTCCATGCCTGCTTTTCTTGGTACAGAACCAACTAAAACAGCCCAATTAATACCATCCATCGCAACTTTTAAATCAGAAGTACAGGTTATTTTTTTCAATAAAGGAAATGCACAATCTTCTAACTCCATTGCAACACCATGCAATGAAGACAATACTGGTTCTACTTCCAATAAATTCAATTCTATTTCTGTATCAAGCCCAAACATTTGTCCTGAAGCAATTCGAAATATTAAAGCATAACCAATTTGACCAGCTGCGCCAGAAACTACTGCACGTACACGTTGTTTTGACATTATATACTCCTCATATTAAAAATATTTTTTCCAATCAAAAGTTGAATCCCCTAAAATTAATAAAGGAGGATTCAACAAAGAAGATTTCATATTAAATTTTAACGGCATTCCTTCTAAATCTATCATGATACCACCTGCTTCTGTTACAACCATTTGAGCTGCAGCCATATCCCATTCTGAAGTTTTTCCCAAACAAGGATATATATCAGCTTTTCCTTCCGCGACTAAACAAGATTTTATTGATGAGCCTCTAGGTAACACTTCTTCTGGTTTTAAATCTGTTAAAAAATTTTTCACTGCATCACTACCGTGACGACGACTCATAGCAACTGTTATATGATCTAGTTCACATTTACGAACATGTATTCGTTGGGTCTCGTTTGTTCCTTCTTGTTTATAAGCACCATGTGTATAACTAGCATAATAACAAAGATCGAATACGGGCGCATAAACCACACCCAATATAGGCACATGATTTTCTATTAAAGCAATATTTACTGTAAAATCATCTGTCCTATGTATAAATTCTTTAGTGCCATCTAACGGATCAATCAACCAGTATTTTTCCCATTGCTCGCGTATTGAAAAAGAAATTTCATCTGCTTCTTCAGATAATATAGGGATACCTTTAGTAATTTGTTCAAGCCCTACTTTAATGATCTGATGTGCGTCACGATCCGCTTGTGTTACTGGTGATGCATCAGCTTTTAACTCGACTAATATAGGTTGCTCTTGGTTATACAACGACAAAATTGCTTGTCCCGCATTCTTAGCTAAATCAATAGTAGACGGCAATATTGTTTTAAGATCGAGTTTCATTACGCAAACATCTCTTTTACTAGTAGTAATGCTGCAATATTCCGCGCTTCTGTGAATTCTTCATGATTTAAAAGATTTCTATAATCTGTTAAAAGCCATGGTATCACTTCTAAAGGTTCTGGTTCGTCGCCCGGCAATTTTGATTCATATAAGGACCGCGCAACAATCAAAGTTGCGTTACTATTCCAATAACCTGGGGATGTTGTCATATTTCTTACAGTAATAAGTTCATGAGCACCATAACCAACCTCTTCTTGTAATTCCCGATTGGCGGCAGCTAAAAGTTCTTCCCCTTGATCTATTACCCCTTTTGGGAAAGTCAACTCATAACGGTCAACCCCTGCAGCATATTCACGAATAAGCAAAATTGTTTTGCTATCTAAAAACGGAACAATAACTACAGCGCTCCGGCTACTGATCAAACGTTCAAACTGCCTTTGTTCTCCATTGCTGAAACACAAATCAAGCGCTTCAATTTTAAAAATGCGACTTTTAGCTATCACTTCTTGCTTCAAGATATCTGGTTTTTTGCTCATTTAATGCTCTATTTAATTATTTTAATATTGATGTGTCTGCTCTCATCACTAACCAAGTGCCAATTATAAACAACCTTACCCCCTTTTCAATCAAACATTTACAAATTACAAATATGAGAGTAAAATTTTTGTTCGTTTAAGGTATTTAGTCACCACACTCTATGAAAGAACTACTTAAAACATTATTGCAAAATGTCATTGTTAAGCTACAAGAGCAAGACATTTTATCTAATGAAATAAAACCCAACATACATATTGAACGCACCCGCGATAAACAGCATGGCGATTATGCAAGTAATATTGCATTAGTATTAGCTAAAACTGCTGGCAAAAAACCACGTGATTTAGCCACATTAATTGTAGAAAATCTTCCTAAACATTCATTAGTTGAAGAAGTAACGGTCGCCGGACCTGGCTTTATCAATTTTTCTTTAAGCAATGATGCATTTTTATCGATAATTCCTGAAATTCTATCTCAAACATCTTCCTATGGCTGTAATCAAATCGAAGCAAAAGAAAAAATTAATATTGAATTTGTCTCAGCAAATCCAACTGGACCTTTACATGTAGGTCATGGCCGAGGTGCTGCTTTTGGTGCTGCTCTATCCGATTTGTTAAGTGCTTATGGCTATGATGTACATAGAGAATATTATGTTAATGATGCTGGTCGTCAAATGAGTATTCTTGCTGTGAGTGTTTGGCTACGTTATCTAGAGTCATTAGGTGAAAAGTTTTCATTCCCATCCAATGGTTATAAGGGTGATTACATTCAAACAATCGCCACGAATTTAAAAAATAAATATGATAAAGAATTTTATGTTTCTGCGTCTGAAGTTTTTAATAATCTACCGCCTGACGAACAAGCAGATGGTTCAGGTGATAAAGAAGCGCATATAGATGCATTAATTGAAAAAACTAAATCAACACTTTCACAAAGTAAGTTTCAAATTATTTTTAATTTTGCACTTGATGCAATATTAGAAGATATTCGTGAAGATTTAGCAGAATTCGGTGTTAATTATCAAGAATGGTTCTCTGAACGTAGTTTACATGATACAAAAGCTATTGATAAAGCACTTGCCATATTAAAGAAAAATGGTTTTACATATGAGCACGAAGGTGCAATTTGGTTTAACGCCACTCAATTTGGAGATGACAAAGATCGTGTTTTAGTTCGTGAAAATGGTCAAACTACTTATTTTGCTTCTGACGTTGCTTATTTATTAAATAAAATCGAACGTGGCTTTAAACAACTTTTTTATATTGTGGGGGCTGATCATCACGGCTATGTAACTCGTTTAAAAGCAGCCGCTAGCGCACTCGGTATTGATCCAAATCAAGTTCATGTCTTATTGGTACAATTTGCTGTGCTTTATCGCGGCCAAGAACGTGTACCAATGTCTACACGCTCAGGTTCATTTGTGACATTAAGAGAATTACGTGAAGAAATTGGAACAGACGCAGCTCGCTTTTTCTATGTATCACGTAAAGTTGTACAGCACATGGATTTTGATTTAGAACTTGCTAAATCAAAATCGAATGAAAACCCTATTTATTATATCCAATACGCACATGCACGAATTTGTAGTGTTTTTCGTCAACTGACAGAAAAAGGCTGGTTATTACCCAAATCAATTACTTTATCTGGTCTTCGATCATTAACTGAACCGGCCGAAAAGAAATTGCTTACTGACTTATCAAGATATACAGAACTAGTTGAAACAGCAGCACGTGAATATGAGCCGAATCAAATTGCTTTTTACTTACTTGACATTGCTCATGACTTTCATACCTATTACAATGCACATCAATTTCTAGTTGAAGATCAAAGCTTGCGTAACGCAAGAATATCCTTGATTATGGCTGTCAAACAAATTTTAAATAATGGGTTGTCACTATTAAACGTTTCAGCTCCTGAACAAATGTAATGTAGAGAACTATGGCAAAAGATTACGCAAAACAAAAATCCTATCAACGGGGTTATAAGTCTAAAAACAAACGAAAAAAATCGAATAAATCGGCTTTTTTATGGTTGTTTACAATTCTT
>JBFWPS010000018.1:0-15215 GCA_050249855.1 Gammaproteobacteria bacterium | reverse complement strand
TTAATTTTCTTTTCAATGGATGGTCTTGTTTCTAAAGAACTTTCTTCTGTTAACCTTAATTTTAGGGCGTCGATTTCATTTAAAGCGACGACGATGGGTGAAGCATCATCTTCAGATCTATGACTATATTTTATCCCCTGATTTAAAAGATATCGTGTCATTTCGGGATGACCTTCTTGTATAGCGAAGAAAAGTGCATTTGTGCCATTTTTTGTGAGACTATGAGGGCTAATTTTTTTTCCAATCAGTTCTGCTATTTTTATGTACCCAGAACAAGCCGCCAAGTGAAACATGTCGCAATCATTTTTTGTTTTAAGTGAAAAGTCAATATTTGTGTTGTTAATCAAGTAGTACAGAATTTCAAAGTGATTTGAAGCAATCGCACACATTGCAGCCGTTTCACCATGAGAATTTTGTAGGTTAATATCAGCCTTGTACTTGTCGACAAGTAGTTTCACGATATTTAAATGACCAAAATATGCTGCTGCCATCAATGGAGTGTAAGAATTGTCTGAATAGCCATTGACATTCACCCCAGCATCTAATAAGTCTTCACAAACATCTTGCCATCCAATGCGTGCTGCCATGGCAAGCGGTGTAAAGCCTGAGATTTCACTTATTTTTTGGAGCGTATTTAAATCATTTTTTTGTTTTAGGGTTCTAATCAGCAGTTTAGCAATTTTTCTGTGTACTTCTGTTTTATGTTTAAAGCAAGGATCAAGTAAAAAGTGATTTATACCATTGCAAACAAAAGGTGAAATGCTTGCACCGCTAGATAACAATAAGTGAAAAAATTCATATTGTGTATCAGATAATGTAGAGCCCATTATCAGGGTTTGAAGAGACGTAAGCTTTAAATCACCTATTATAGATATTGCTTCAGTATTGAGATCCTTAACATGTTTGATGAGAAATTTAGCGATTTCTAAATGATTTTTGGAAAAATGCTGAGACTCAAATCTTGCTAATAGTTCAAAGGCGGAAGGCTCATCGACTTCACATCTATAATCAACCTGTGCCTTAGCTTTTACAAGTGCTTTTACGATCTCAATATGACCTTTTATTACCGCATATTGCAGCGCAGTAGTTGGCATGTTAATGGTTTTTAGTTGAAGATTCGGCTTTTTAAGCAATATTAGATTTACAATATTTAAATATCCTTTGGATACAGCATAATATAGTGCAAAACAACCATCATTATCGTAAAGATCTGTGTTGACCTTTGGCGATGCTAATAAAATCCTAACTGTATCAACAGAATCATTCAAGATTGCTTCAATTAAAGGTGTTCTACCATTTTTAGAGGGAAGATTGGGATCGACTTTAGAAGAGTGTTTTAATATAATCTCAATTTGTCGAAAGGAATTTTGATAGGCTAATCGTCCTAACATAGTAAAACCATCGTTCAAAATTGCATTGGGATCATATTGTGTAAATACACGATTCATTTCCGCTGGTGTTCTAACGTTTCTACACGCAGTAATAAATCTTTGAGATTGTTCTTGATTGTACTCAGGTTGTTGATAGGGCGTCGGAGGGTTTCTATGCATATGTTCTCTTTTATAAAAAATCTGAAGAGAATTGTACTATATTTGATGAAAAAAGTCAATATTTACTACAGTAATGTTTTTAAATGGTATAAAATATCTAAAGCTTCTTTAGGTGAAAGATTATCAAGTGCTAAAGATTTTAATTGCTGGATCATGGAATGTTCATTTTTATCAAAGAGATCAGTTTGTATTTCATTTTGTTGATTTGAAATTGTATCGACTATCGCTAAATCTTTTAATTTATGTTTTGCACTATCAATGACTTCATTGGGAATACCCGCAAGTTTTGCGACTTGAATACCATAACTTTGGTTAGCAGGGCCAGGGTGAATTTTATGTAGAAATACAATAGAGTCACCATGTTCAACCGCAGTAAAATGCATATTGCGAATGGAAGTATCATGTTCTGCTAAATGAGTAACTTCTAAATAGTGAGTTGCAAACAAAGTAAATGCATGGATTTGTTCAGCTAAATGTTTTGCAATGGCAAACGCTAATGCAAGACCATCAAAGGTACTAGTACCTCGACCAATTTCATCGATTAAAACTAAACTATTTTTGCTTGCATTATGTAAAATGTTGGCAGTTTCAGTCATTTCAACCATAAAAGTAGAACGACCACTGGCTAAATCATCAGCCGAACCAATGCGTGTAAAAATTCTATCAATAGGGCCTATATTAGCTTTGAGTGCGGGTACATAACTACCAATATGTGCGAGTATGACTATTAGTGCAATTTGACGCATATACGTTGATTTTCCACCCATATTAGGGCCTGTTATAATCAACATTTTTTGTTTTTCAGAAAGATGCGTGCTATTGGGAACAAAAGGGTGATGATTGACTGATTCAACAACGATATGACGACCCGCTTCAATATCAATACCCGATGCTTTTTGTATCTGTGGTCTATGTAATTTTAAAGTTTCAGCACGCTCTGCTAAATTTGCCAATACATCAAGTTCTGCTATGGCAATCGCACAATCTTGTAATGGAATTAAATCGCGTGCCAGCGTTTCAAGCAACGTTTCATAAAGATTTTTTTCTAATGCCAGTGCTCGTTCACGACTACTTAATACTTTATCTTCATAAGTTTTTAATTCAGGGGTAATAAAACGCTCAGCGTTTTTCATGGTTTGTCTTCGAATATAATGTTGAGGCGCTGATTTAGCCTGCCCGCGACTAATTTCAATATAATATCCATGAACACGATTATAACCAACTTTTAAAGTGCTAATGCCAGTGCTTTCACGTTCTTGTTGTTCTAATTTAATAAGAAAGTCATTTGCATTTTCACTTAATGCGCGTAACTCGTCTAACTCTTTATTATAGCCCGGTGCAATCACACCACCATCACGAATAACAACCGGTGGGTTTTCAATAATTGCATCGCTTAGTAATTTATGAATAACAGGAAAGTCACTGATTTTTATTTTTAATTGATGGAGTAGGGGGCAATCGAGATCAACTAATTGTGATTGTAAATCTGGTAAAATAGTTAAAGCATAACGAAGTTGTACTAAATCACGTGGTCTAGCGGATTTCAATCCAATTCTTGCAATGATACGATCAATACCACCAATGCCGCGTAATCGCTCACTAATAATTTCATAACGTTTTGTTCTGATACATTCAGCTAAAACTTCTTGACGTTGAAATATTGATTGCTGATCACGTAGTGGTTGTTGAATATAGCGACGTAGTAACCGACTCCCCATGGGCGTTGCACAATGATCCAAAATAGCGAATAAAGTATTTTCATGTCCGCCGGATAAATTTTGTGTTAATTCTAAATTACGCCTGGTAATAGCATCTAGAATAATATGATCGTCTCTACGTTCTATATAAAGTGTACGAATATGTGGTACAGAAACACGTTGTGTTTCTTCTAAATAATGTAATAAACAACCAGCGGCAGCAGTTGCTAAAGGATGATCATCACAACCAAATCCACTTAAATCTTGTGTATGAAATTGTTTTGAAAGTAATCGTTTTGCATTATCTAAATCAAATTCATGTTGAGGGCGATTTCTAATAGCTGTTTTACCTAAATGTAACTTATCGACTGGAAAATCATTAAGTAACAATATTTCAGCTGGGTGAATACGTGATAATTCATTGTTTAATTGTGAAAAATGATGTACTTGCAATAAATGGATGCGACCACTAGACATCTCTAATGTGGCAATACCAAAGTGGTCTTCATTTTGTAAAATCGCACATAAAGGATTATCTTGTTTTGCATCTAATAATGCTTCATCACTAACGGTTCCAGGCGTAATAATGCGAGTAACTTTTCGTTCAACAGGACCTTTAGATGTAGCGGGGTCACCAATCTGCTCGCATATGGCTATTGATTCACCTTGTTTAATTAATTTTGCCAGATAACTTTCTGCCGCATGATAAGGAACACCAGCCATTGGAATTGGTTGACCTGCAGATTGCCCACGATGCGTGAGTGTAATATTTAAAAGTTGTGCGGCTTTATGAGCATCATCAAAAAATAATTCATAAAAATCACCCATACGATAAAAGAGCAACATATCAGGGTGTTGAGCCTTGATTCTAAGATATTGCTGCATCATTGGAGTATGTTGTTGCATAGGCTTCACTGAGTTTTTGGAAAACGAATTTCGACTTCTAATCCTTTACCAGATGGTGGTGGACCTAATTTTACTTGTGCTTTATGTAATTTTGCAATTTGTTGCACGATTGCAAGGCCTAAACCACTCCCAGAACTTTTATTTCCAAGCACACGATAGAAACGTTCAAAAACACGTGCACGCAATTCAGCAGGGATCCCTGGGCCACTATCTCTAACAATCAGAGTTACATGTTCACTTTGATCATTTAATTCGACGTGAACACTATCACCTTGATCAGTGTAGCGAATAGCATTATCTACTAAATTACGTATTAAGATGCTGAGTGCTGTAATATTACCTTGAATAGATATATCAGGTTTATTTTCAATAAATTCAATATCAATGTTTTTATCAATGGCTTGAGGTACAAGCTGTGCAATGACTTCAGTAGCAAGTTTGGATAAATTAATATTGGTTGTGTCTGCTAAACTATCAACTTCAGGTACTAAACGACTTAGCGTTAATAATTGTTGAACTACATGAGTGCAGCGATCTACACCTGAAATGACATTTTGTAATAAATCATCTCGTTCTTTTAAATCACTGGTTTTAAGCGCAACTTGTATTTGAGTTTTTAAGGCGGCTAATGGTGTACGTAATTCATGAGCTGCATCACCTGTAAAACGTTTCTCACGTTCAAATGCTTGTTGTAATTTCAGAAATAATTTATTTAATTCAAAAATAAGTGGTTTAACTTCCACAGGAACGTGTGTTGGATCAACCGGTTCTAAATAATTTGGTAATCGATGAGAAACTTCATCAGCTACTTTTGAAATTCCTCGAAATCCGCGACCGATGATCACCCAAGTTAACATGGCAGCTAATGGAAACATGACAAACATAATATAGATATCATCTTGTCTAATCGCATCTTCTAACCGATCACGAACATCATATTGTTCTGCAACTTCAATACGTATACCTAGTTTAGAATTATATTTTGTATATGAGCGCCAGTGTAGACCATCGATTGTTGTATCACTAAAGCCAAGTTTGGTAGCAGATAGATGAACTTGTGGTGCTTGTGATGAGTAAAGCAATAGGTTTCCTGATTGATCCCAAACTTGAAATTGATATTTTTCAGCAATGGTATGGTCATAAATAAAATTTGATTGATCTTGAATGAGCAATTGTTTAGGAATTTCATTGATATTTTTTTGTAATTGCTCTAAGTTACGCGTGTGTATATCATTACCGAGTAAAGCTTCAAATGAAAGTGCAGCTTGTCTTAGTAGAGTATCTAAATGGCGTTCAATATCTTTTTGATCAAGGTATATATTTCCAAGAACAGTAAGACCGGTTGTCAGTACTAACGCAGTTAGTAAGTTTAATAAAAGGAAGCGTCTGATTGATTTTATCATCTAGGTTTACCAATCATGTAGCCGATACCCCTGATTGTGCGAATAATATCTGAACCCAATTTTTTACGTAGATTATGAATGTGAACTTCTAAGGCATTACTATCTACATCTTCATCCCAACCATAAAGACTTTGTGTGAGTTGTTCTCTTGATAAAACATGCCCAACATTTTCCAATAATTTTTGTAAGAGTGCAAATTCACGACGTGGAATAATCAGTACTTCTTCTTTATAAGTAACCGTGTGTTTCACTGGATCAAGTAATAGATCTTCGTAAGTTAGTGCAGAGTCGGTTCTTTGTAAATGACGACGTTGTAATGCACGTAGTCTTGCGCATAATTCTTCAAAATCAAATGGTTTAATCATGTAGTCGTCAGCACCACTATCTAAACCTTGGATACGATCTTCTAATGTTTCTTTAGCGGTTAGAATAAGTACAGGAATATTCATTCCAATTTCACGAATCTCTTTTAATACTTTTTCGCCACTTAATTTAGGTAACCCTAAATCAAGAATCATCAATTCAAAAGTTTCTGATTTAAGAGCTCGCACAGCTGCTAAGCCATCTTGAACCCAGTCAATGGTGTAGCCCACCTGTTGTAAGCCTTTTTTTAAGGCTTGTCCAAGAGAAGGGTCATCTTCAACGAGTAAAATTCGCATGTATATACCTTTAAATAGATTGTTAATTAGTATATCTTCATAACTTATTATAATACATTCAAACGAAATAGTAATGGGGTCATGTCTTGAATCATAGTGTTTTTCACGTTTTGGGGCAGGTTGTCTTTAGAATGGCCTTAAGAACCTGATCCTCAAAACGTGAAAAACACTATGATTCAAGACGTGACCCCCAAATTGAGGGCTTTTGTGTTTCGACCATTATCATTGTTTTTAGGGCTTCGTTATACCCGAGCTAAGCGCCGTAACCACTTTATATCCTTTATTTCAGCGAGTTCCATGTTGGGGATTGCTTTAGGGGTAATGGTACTTTTGACGGTTTTATCCGTTATGAATGGCTTTGACAAGGAAATTCAAACCCGTATTTTCCAATTTGCGCCTCAAGTCGTTGTACATAATTTTACCGGACAGATAGAAGATTGGACATCATTGAGTCAAGAAATTAAAAAAGATCCTGAAGTTTTGGGTATTAGTCCCTTTGTTTTTGGGCAAGGGATGTTAACAAGAGACGATATTACGAATCCGGTGGTTATTTATGGCATTGACCCCGCAAAAGAAGCCAAAATTTCAGTTATCTCTAAAAAAATGGTTAAAGGTTCATTAAATAGCCTCAAAAATGCTTCATTTAATATCATATTAGGCTATGAATTAGCGCAAAATTTGAATGTGACCCTAGGGGATAAGGTCACTTTACTGACACCACAAGTGAGTATGTCCATGGTGGGTATGATCCCTCAATTTAAACGTTTTACAGTTTCAGGTATTTTTAGAGCAGGTAATGGCTTTCATTTTGATGACCAATTGGCTTATATCAATCTACAAGATGCTCAAGCATTATACGAATTAGGTAGCGCTGTCAGTGGATTGCGTTTGAAAATCGATAATTTTTTTGAAGCACCTGCAATTAGTGAAAAAATTGCCAATCAACTGAGTAGTGAGTATTATGTAACCAATTGGACTTCAGATTATGGACCTTTGTTTAGTGTTTTGAAATTAGAAAAAAATATGATGTTTTTAATTTTATTACTCATCGTGGCGGTTGCAATGTTTAATTTGGTTTCCTCCTTAGTGATGGTTGTGAATGATAAGCGTGCTGATATAGCGATCTTACGCACATTAGGTGCTACACCAAAAATGATCTTAAATAGCTTTTTAATTCAAGGCTTTGTAATAGGAAGTTTTGGTACTTTATTAGGTTTATTAGGTGGAATTTATTTATCAGAACATGTAACAAGTATAGTGAACGGTCTTGAACAATTATTTCATGTAAAACTTTTATCATCTAACTTTTATTACGTGGATTATTTGCCTTCACATTTAATTTTATCTGATGTTATTAAAGTTTGTGTTGCAGCATTTGTTTTAAGTGTATTGGCAACTATTTATCCTGCCGTTCGGGCAGCTCGCACACAACCGGCTGAGGCATTAAGTTATGAGTGATCAAACAGTTCTGAGCGCTAAACAATTAACGAAAACTTATCATGAAGGCAAACTTTCTGTCTCTGTTTTATGTGGTATTGATTTAAATATTGCTAAAGGTGAGCAAGTTGCCATTTTAGGCGCATCAGGCGCAGGTAAAAGTACTTTATTGCATTTATTAGGTGGTTTGGATAAACCAACGAGTGGTGAAGTGATGGTAAAAGGTCAAAATATCCATCATTTATCTGAAAAAGCACGATGCAAATTACGTAATCATACGTTAGGTTTCGTTTATCAGTTTCATCATTTATTACCTGAATTTAATGTCCTTGAAAATGTTTGTATGCCCTTATTAATACGAAATATGAAACCTAAAATGGCTGAGAAACAAGCCAGTGAAATATTAAATAACGTGGGACTTTCTCAACGTCTAAATCATAAATTGAGTGAACTATCGGGTGGTGAGCGTCAACGAACAGCGATTGCAAGAGCTTTAGTGACGCATCCACAATGTGTGATGGCAGATGAGCCAACAGGTAATTTGGATGATCGCACTTCAGATAAAGTTTATGCAACTATGTTAGAGTTGAATCGAGCATTACAAACCAGTTTTATTATTGTAACGCACGATTTACGTTTAACAAAACATATGGATCGTACTTTAGTTTTAGAAAATGGCATTTTAAGGGAGCATGATGCATGATGAAATGGTTTTATCGTCTTGCAACACCAAAATATTTTTATCAATTTACTGGATATTGTATTCCTATTTGTGCTGTTTTTTTTCTAGGATTATTAGTTTATGGGTTAGTAGGGGCATTGTTTTTAGCACCTGCAGATTATCAACAAGGTGATGCATTTCGTATCATCTATGTGCATGTACCTGCAGCATTTTTATCATTGATGATTTATCTCATTATGTCGATTGCTGCCATATTTGCCTATGTTTGGCGAATAAAATTAGCCGATCTGGTATTAAAAGTTAGTGTTCCAATTGGTGCATGGTTTACATTGTTAGCATTATTAACAGGTGCTATTTGGGGTAAACCTATGTGGGGTACTTGGTGGGTTTGGGATGCGCGTTTAACTTCTGAATTGATATTATTATTTATCTATTTGGGGATCATTGGGTTACAATCAGCAATTACAGATAAAGCATTGGCCATACGTGCTGTAAGATTGTTTGTATTAGTAGGGGTCG
The DNA here is from genome assembly GCA_050249855.1 of Gammaproteobacteria bacterium. Taxonomy (GTDB): domain Bacteria; phylum Pseudomonadota; class Gammaproteobacteria; order JBGSLN01; family JBGSLN01; genus JBFWPS01. The sequence goes on along the minus strand of JBFWPS010000018.1, from coordinate 6,362 downwards.
TCAATATTCCTATTATTCATTATTCGGTTTATTGGTGGAATACCTTGCATCAAGGTTCAACTTTGAATTTATTGAAGCCTTCATTAATTGCTTCAAGTATGCTTTATCCTTTATTAGCAATGATAGGCGCTTTTATAGTTTATTATTTTTTACTTCTCTGTATTCGTATGAGGCATGAAATTATTCGTAGTGAACGCCAAATGCAGTGCTGTTAGTAGTTTTTTTGTAATAGTGTTGTTGTATAAATAAACTAAACTCCCTCTCTCGCAGTGTTTTTCTGGGGGAGAGGGTTGGGGTGAGGGGGAAAGGTTTATATCTAACTAACCCCCTCACCTCAATCCTCTCCCCCTTTCAGGAGGAGAGGAAGTTTTTGCCTCCACGTAGATCAGGAAAAAACAGAATGGAATTTTTTTTACATTTTATAAAAATGGGTGGTTATGCCGCTTACGTTTGGCCTGCATATGGCATCGTTATGCTGGTGTTAGTCTTCATGTTATTTGCCAATAAGAAATCATGAATCCAAAGCGTAGAAAAAAGTTAATTTTTATTTTAAGTTTGATTGTTGGTTTGAGTATATCACTTTGTTTAGCACTTTATGCGCTTTCTAAAAACATCAATTTTTATTATACACCTTCACAAATTATTTCGGGGGAAGCACCTCAAACAGTCTCAATTCGCGTTGGTGGTCTTGTTAAAAAAAATAGCATAATACATGAAAAAAATTTATTAACAAAATTTGTGTTAAGAGATCAACATCAAGAGATTAATATTTATTACACGGGTGTACTACCTGATTTATTTCGCGAAGAGCAGGGTATAGTAACAGAAGGGAAACTTATTAATCGAAATACATTACAAGCAACCCAAGTATTGGCGAAACATAGTGCTGATTATAAACCCAAAAGTAAAAACTTATGATTCCTGAGATAGGCCATTTTTTTCTTATATTAGCTTTGTGTATTGCTTGTTTGCAGTGTATTACACCTTATTTGGCGAGTTTATTTCAGAAAAAGTTAACCTCAAATTCTCTTTTAGATGTTATATCATCTATCACCAAAACTAGTGCTTATGTACAATCTCTTTTAGTGTTATTAAGTTTTACTTGTTTATTATATGCATTTGTTGTAAATGACTTTTCGGTTGCTTATGTGGTTGAAAATTCTTATAGCTCCTTACCCTTGTTTTATCGTTTTGCTGGTATTTGGGGTGGACACGAAGGTTCTATGTTGTTATGGGTTTCTGTTCTTTCAATATGGACCATTGCAGTTGCAAAGCTTACTAAAACTTTACCTTCATTAGTCAGTACTCGTGTTTTATCGATATTAGCCATGATTAGTATGGGCTTTTTATTATTTATATTAATCACCTCAAATCCATTTGTACGATTAATTCCATATCCGATTGAAGGACAAGATTTAAATCCCTTACTGCAAGATCCTGGCTTAGTATCACATCCACCTATGTTATATATGGGTTATGTCGGATTTTCAGTGGTTTTTGCATTTGCGATGGCAGCTTTAATTAATGGACAGTTTAATCAAACTTGGGCCCGTTGGATGAAACCCTGGGCGTTAGCTGCTTGGTGTTTTCTAACTTTAGGAATTATTTTAGGAAGTTGGTGGGCATATAGAGTGCTTGGTTGGGGCGGATGGTGGTTTTGGGATCCGGTTGAAAATGCTTCATTGATGCCATGGTTGGCAGGTACCGCTTTGATTCATTCTCTTATTTTGACAGAAAAAAGAGAGGGATTAAAAAGTTGGACACTCTTACTAGCGATTGGTACTTTTTCATTTAGTTTAATTGGAACGTTTCTAGTTCGCTCAGGTATTTTAACTTCAGTGCATGCATTTGCAATGGATCCCAGACGGGGTTCTTATATTTTAAACTTCATATTGATTGTGATGGGTGGCGCTTTAGCACTCTATGTTGCAAGAATTCACAAAATTCAACGTGATACAACTTATAATTTTTTTTCGAAAGAAACATTGATCGTTTTAAATAATATTTTATTACTTGTCATCTTGGCTACCGTGATGCTAGGGACACTTTATCCATTAGTATTAGAAATACTTAATTTAGGTAAAATTTCAGTTGGGCCACCTTATTTTAATATGGTTTGCATACCACTTATCCTGATTTTGATGTTTTTAATGGGGATAGGGCCATTATGTGAGTGGCATTATATTTCAAAAAGCAAATTATTTTATAAAACTCGTTGGTTAATAATCATCTCTGTTGTAATTGCCTGTCTTATACCTTCGGTTATAACAAGAGAATTTCATTTAACTTTATTTTTAGGGCTTTTTCTAGCAACTTGGATTATCTTAACTGCGTTTAAAAGTTTTAAAGATACCTTGTTGAAAGCAAATAAACATTGGTTAAAAATTTCAGGTTCACAATATGGTATGTTAGCGGCTCACATTGGTCTAGCCATTTGTGCTATTGGAATAAGTGTTAGCAGTCAATATAGTTTAACACGAGAGTTGGCCATGCAAATAGGCGACAAAGTACAGCTTTATAATTACAGAATTGAATTTCAAAAAATGACGATGAGGCAACAGGATAATTTTCTAGCGAACAGCGGAAATTTCATTATTTATCAAAAAAATCATTTAATTAATACAATTTATCCTGAGAAGCGTTACTATCAAGCAAATGAATTAGCCAATAGCGTACCTGGTATAGAAATTAATTTGTTTCATGATATTTATGTGGTTTTGGGTGAAGCTTTGAATGATAATACTTGGAGTGTTCGAATTTATTATAAGCCTTTTATTCGCTGGATATGGATGGGTGGCCTGTTGATGGTCTTAGGTGGTATTTTAGGTTTGGTATTTCAAGTAAAATGGATTAGGGCGCTAAAGCGCTAAGTTCAGTCTCGAATTTCTTATACACTCATTGCTTCGCTACGCTTGCAATGACAGTAGTTTTATCTAAGTTTGAGAGAAGATTGAGCTAAGTGGGTATAAAGGAGCTACATTCATGAAAATTTTTTTAAAAATAATTCCACAGATGTTATTAGGTGTAGTTGCTTATGTATTTTTCAAAGGTATTAATGTGACTTCCGAAGAATTACCGTCCACATTAATCAATAAGCCGTTTCCCTCATTTAATAAACCCTTACTTGAAAATATAAATGAAACTGTTAATGAAAAAATCTTTTTAGGGCATATGAGTTTGCTCAATGTGTTTGCCAGTTGGTGTGTCTATTGTGCGATAGAACATTCCATGTTAATAGCAATAGCCAATGATGGTGTTATTATTTATGGTTTAGATTATAAAGATGATCGTAAAAGTGCTATTGCTTATTTAAAACGTAACGGTAACCCTTATAAAAAAGTTATCTTTGATGATACAAATTCTCTTGCGATTGATTTAGGTGTTTATGGTACACCAGAAACTTATGTGGTAAACGAAAAGGGTATTATTGTTTATAGATACACGGGTGTTATTACAAAATCTGTTTGGAGTAAGCGATTGGCGAAGTTTTTTGAGAAGAAGTGTAAGAGATAAAGGTTGCTAAAATCCCCCCGCTTTGTAAAAAAACACAAAGTGATCCGCTTTTTCAAACTGGATTAACCGCTTCTCAAAACATTTATAACCTTTCGATTTTTCGTATAAGAAATACCGAATAATGATTTTTTATGGGACAAATTATAAATTAATTTTTGGTTGTATTTTTATAAAGTTTACGATAAGATCCCTACAGTTTTGGTCTTTTTAGAATATAATTCTGTCAATCTGAGAGGTTATTTTATAAGAATTAAGAAATACTTCAATTATAAGCTTTTATCATTAAATAGGGATTTTCTATGCATAATGCAATTTCTTCGGATTCTAGAGTATCAATGAAATGTCTAATACTTGGAACTGACGCAAGTCAACTGACAATATTTAATTTATGCACTGGCAGTAATCTATCGTTTAATTTTGAAAGCTACGACGAGCCTGAGGAAGGAACTGCTAGTTTAGAAATGAGAGAAATCGGGGCTGAGCAAAAAGGAGAGCTCAAATTGCGTGTTGTTTATGGTCCTGCTTACCATGAAAATATTCTTAATCCTCAGAGATTCAACTATTCTATCAATCTGAATGATTTTGATGCAATTCTATATTCAATAAAACTTAGTGCCAATTTAGAAACAGTTTTAAATGAGTTAGAGATATTTTTAAAATATTATCTCCAGCAGATTTATAAACCCATGGTTTTCTTACCTGTGTTCTTAGCATTGGATGTGTCCTCTGAACAGAACGATATCAAAGAACTCCGTGAGTTGTTAATACCGATTATAAAATTATGTAATAGATATTCTATCGAATTTATTGAATATATTGGTCATGACAAAAAGTCCGTGAATGAGCTCGTAATTAAAGTATTTCAACAAACGTTAGAGCATAGAAATCTAGGTGTTAGCATGGATAATCTTTTATTTTTGCATTTGAAAGAATATTGTAACGTAGTACGTGATGATATCGATCGGATTAAAATAAGTAATGATTTCAATTTAAGAATTATCTTCAAAGACAATGAATCGACAAGTTTTAAATCTTTATTATCATACGCTGCTGCTCAGCGTGTTGAGTCTTTGAGTGTGGTGAGAAGTTCAATTTTGAGAATAGATCGTGACTATGGAACAAATGCTCGCAAACTAAAGAAAGATAATAATACAGTGAGTGTCCCAGCAAATTATTTGATTGATTTTTTATCTGAAACTTGTAATCTAAGCTACTACACCATTGCTTATTTTTTAGGATCTAAATTAACTGAAAGAATCAATGATAAACTAGTTTATCTTCATCTGTATCGTGGAAAAATAATAATTGAACCAATAACTGATAAGGGCAATGAAACTACTCAAGAGTTTGATCTAACTGATGGTGTCAAAATGCTTCGTGAATTACTTATGCTGACGAAAAATCGAGGACTTCTTAATGGACTAGGCTCGCTAATGAAAAAAACAAGGCATACTGGTAAATACAGTGTTAGTGGGTTTCAAAGTTTAGTATTTGAGCTATTTAATCGCACAGATGTTAATGAAACACAAAGGTATTATTTGCTGCCGTTCGTCGTTTCAAATGAGTTACATGCAGGAGCAGCACTTTGGGATAAGACTAAACTTCAGAGATTTTACAACCAAATTTCTAAGATTCAAGTTATTAGTAATAAACAGAACAAATCCTTTCTTCAAACAAATCGAAATTTTTGTGAATTAATTTTCCAAGCGTATGATGTTTTGACAATAATGATCAACAATTTATTTAGAATGCTAACACTTGATGATTTTTATAATGGTGGAGCTGCTTATACTGCGATTAGTAATTTTCATGCTAAATTTTCAGCATATGTTTGTTCGGACGTTGCTAATGAAACTCAATCACTTGCGATCATGAAAATATGGTGTTATTTCCAACTCTCGATTTTGGCATACTTGAAAGGTAATTATTTTTTGCAGGCTTTATTAACAAGAACACTTTCTGAACTAGAAGTATGGAGTGCTATGATGTCTCCAGAGTTAAATGACATACAAGTATTTTTCGATAAGCTCCTCACTAATCGTACTACATACATTAAACTCGCTATTGCATACCGCTATAACGTTGGTGTTAGTTATCCTTATTTAGGTACTTTTAAGGCTCAATATATCACTAGTCAAGAGATGAGTGCTGCAGTAAGAATGAAAGCAATGAATCGCTTGAGTAGACAGCTTTCAATGATATTAAGCTTATATCAAAAAGTCGAGTTTGGTTCTGATAATGTTGAATTTCAAGCCTTGAGTCAAGCCATTGATGCCTGTGACGTCGAAAGTAGACTTGATCAAATTAAAAGAATTAGAGCATTAGTGGCAGGCATTGATAGATTTTTTATTGACTTGTTATCTAATTATGGAATCATTTACGATGTTTATTCTACCGTTACTGAAGTACTAAATTTATATAAGACTACTTGCAAAGAAAAATCAGAATTTAAAGCACTAATTTCTGTTTTAAAATTTCATGAGCTCTCTATTGGCTTGTCGAATAAAGGTGATACGTCTTTTATCACAGCCGTTAAGTGTCAAAAAACTGAATTAGCGAAAAATTTAATGCGTTATTCATTATTTAGTATGAATGTGCGAGATATTAACAATAAAAATGGTCTTCAAATTTACAAAGATGAACATGGATTGAATGAGAATGACGATATTCCTAGAATGATTAAGTCGTTTGCTATAAAATGTAGTTTTGAATGATTATAGTCTTCCAATATAATATTATACCTTATATGAAGGCAGAAGTTATGTTCAACCTTACGACAGTGAGCTTTAAATATGTTTCCTGGTAAAATAACGAGTATTTCAGAACGCCCAATGAATGAAATTGAAGCT
>JBFWPS010000017.1:0-16252 GCA_050249855.1 Gammaproteobacteria bacterium | reverse complement strand
CGTCATTGATCCCACTACTCATCGGCTGCCCAGCATCGTGCATAACCCAAAACAACGCAACGCAATTACGTGTTGAAAAAGTATTACCAGCGCAAATCGATAGTTTATCGCAGTTTTTGAATGCATTAATCAAACGGGCAGAAAAACGGGAAAAGAGGTTTGAACCATCCGCTTCAACCGTACGCTTTGGTCATTTGAGCGCACAATTGGGGATACATCGAAGCGTATCTGATTCGAAAGAGGAAACAAATAGTCAAAGTCATTTATCGGAGCACATTTTATCACCTTGATTAATCTCAGTAACATGAAAGTTATTAAGCAAGGATTACAAATGAAACTACTCATGCAGCTATCTGATATCCCGATTCATTCAACGGCAGATGATTTGAATGTGCAAGAATCAAAAACCAGCTTTTCTGGAAGTTTGATTTATCAATGACGACTGACAAGCTAATAAGAGATTCTTCTTAGTGATGCTGAATTGGCAAAAATCAAAACGATGAGTAAAACGCAAGCATTGTTAGCCAACAAAGCCAGTCTGTTGAACCTTAAGAAATAAATAATCTGGTTTAAATATGATAGATTAAAAGTTTTCCAAGTTTTGATATTTATTTTATCACTCTTGATGATCCCTTTGTGATGAGTTGATTGATAAGATGAGAGTATCTGATATGATCTGGATGTCTTTTTAAAAAATGCAATGAAGACACGCTATCAGGTATTGGTATTTGTTTTGCCACTTATCAGAGATTTTTTGTAATGAGTTAAATTCAAAAACGTATGTTAGCGTTGGAAATCTTAAGAAGCAAAATTAACATGAGCTATTGAAGTGCTGTATTTTAATTGTTAGTACATTACCCTGTAAAACAAGTTAGTTGATTGCTGAAGTTTCTCGAGTCAATTTAATTTTAAGAGGTGTATAGATGATGAAGCTAGAAAATCTTAAAAATCTTGTCAATCAAATCAGTGAATTGTCAAAGAAAGGATATATAGATGCCGCTTGGAGTACACATCAGTTTGTGTCGGACTTGCTATTTTACTATCTTAAAACAAATAAACAGGATAATCATCCTGATTTAGAAGTAATTAAAGCAAGGCTTAATTTTTATTATGAAAAATTTATTCAGCACTATCAAGAAACCGACCCTATAAAAGTACCATTAGTTTCTGATGATGATCTTTTTGAAACTAAAAATGAGTGGTCTGAAGTAGATTTTTTCTTCGGACCGATGAAAGTGGCTGATCTAAGTAATGATAGTTCGTTTGCACTGATGAAGAATCTTAAGAATGATCTTCAAAATGCCATTTTTGTTAATGATGAGCCAAACATAAAAAAAATTAAGCTAGAAATAGATAAATTGGAAAAACTCGAGCGAAGCAAATTAGTCGGTCACTTGAGAAATCTGAGAAAAGCAGAAAAGATAAATGATCAAGTTAAGAAAAATGAAATATTAAGTCAGATTAAAAAATATGAGTCAGCTTTTTATTTTTCGGTGGCCGAAGCTTATTTTCATGAGTCATTAAATAAAGCAGCGGCATGTATCAAGGTAATAAATGGCAGAGTAGATTTTGAATTAGCTATGAATGAAGTGCTTGATATCACAGCTGAGTGTGTTTCCAATAATGTTGAAATGAATAATGTTAGAGCAGTTTATCATGATGAAATTTTAGATAACATTAAAAAACTACATAAACTACCTGCTAACATGGATAAATTATTAGATGCTTATTTAGCCCTGAATAGGCAGCTAATTAAACCTGAAGTAGGTATTCATTCTCCTCAGTTAATCACCGATAAGATCAAATTAAACACTAATCGTCAAGGGATTTTTGATAAGTTATGCTTATTAAGCACTGAAGAATATCTTGATGTAGCCGATATACTCAAAGAAAATAGTCAATTTTTTAAAGAATTCTTGTCGCACATTATCAAAGATTCATTAAGATATCTTGGTGAACCAGTTTGCGATTTTGCAGTTATTGCCCTGGGTTCATTAGCCAGAGGAGATATGAGTTTATATTCTGATATTGAATTAATGATAGCACTCACGAATAATAATCCAAAATCAATTGCTTATTTTAGTGATTTGGTGAGACTAATCGATTTTAAAATTGCCTGTTTAGGTGAACAATACACTACTTCTCATATAGGTTTTCACTTAGATAATAAAACAATGCTTTTGGAAGAAAAGGGATCAAGTGTGCTCAATACAGTACCTAAAATTCTAGATTTTCATTTTGCTGGATTAGAGAAAGACTTCCAGTCTGGAGAAGACCAAAATGTCTTACTCATGCGATTTTCACTTTTGAATACAGCGCTTGTTTATTCGAATAACGAATCGTTATATACACTATGGATAGAAAAACGCGATCATCTTTTACATAAAAAAAACCTTAGACAGCAACAATCATATTTTCAAATGATTGGAAGTGATAATATCAGTCGAAACCTCCATTTTTACGCATATGAAACAAGAGTAAGACTTGAAGGTTCTACCAACATTAAAGAACGATTTATTCGTCCTTTAACATCAATCATTCTCGGGTTAAGTCACTATAATGAAATTTTTGATAATGATTTAAAAACAATTATTAATCATCTTAAGATGAAAGTTGTTTCATCGAAGTTTAAAGATTTTATTAGTGCGCTTTTTGATTCATTATTATATTGTCAGTATTTACGATTAATAAATCAAAAAGAAGCTGATTGTTTAAACGATGAGGTTAAAGTTGATGCTAGGCTCTCCCAAATTGAAAAGTTAATAGAAATAGCTTTTAATGAATTGACGCCATTAATATCATCGTATGACACTTTCCATACACCTTCAGCAGATGTATCAGACTTAATTTTAAGCAAAGATACACGAGATCGCATCAGTAAATGGCAAAAGCAAATACGTAAATTCACCCTCGGAGAAAAACTGATTCATTCTAAAGTAGAAGATTCAGCCGTTATTAAATGGCTTGAGGTTATCTCAGATGATAGATTGCCAATCAAGTTTCAAATGTCTACAGAGGTATTAGTACCTGAAGTTCACAATCAATTAAACAGCAATCAACTGTCTTTTATCGAATATGATGGAGAAAAAATTGGTATTATAGAAACAGAAGACAGTTTTATAGATCAAATAGCATCCTATTTCTTTTGCAGCATTGTTTTCGCATTTCCTGTTACGCCAGTAACTCCTGCACAGATATATTTGCGTGGAGAATTGAAAACGGTTTTGTTAGTGCATAATAAAAATAATCGATTAGTTAATGACAATTTGCCACAACCTGAGATGATCGATAATATGAATTCGACCGTACTTTCATTGTTATTTATTGCCTCGCTTTTATTCGGAAGAAAAATGCATCGAAATGATTTAGTGACAGAAAAAATAGTAAAAGAAGGTAAGTTTTATAATTATTTACCGGTTTACTTGAGCGATCATTTAAGATTATTCACAGAAGATGAAAATGATAATTATATACTTAGCAACATACTTGATGGCATTTACAACACTTCAGATCTAATAGATGCCAACGCTTCAGCTTACATACTCAGTCTCAATGTATATGCGTTAGTGAAGCAATGGTTATTAAGTCTTCAAATGCTAGAGCAGGTGAATGTTCAGCAAATGGTGTCACGAATTTCAAATGCTGGATTAAAATATCAACCCTTAGCACGTGATGGGCATTCTCTTTACCGTGCAGTCAGTCTTTATTCAAATTTAAGCGTGCAAGAACTAAGAAATAGTGCAGCTTTGTATCTCGAGGATAATTTGAATAGATATAGGTCAATTATTCAAGCAATAAATCCAACACAAACACCAGAAAATTGCATCGCTGCGATTAAAAATGGTAATAAATGCGCTGATAATCTAGAAATAGCGATTCTCATGCAAGTATTAAATAGACCCATTGTGATAATAGGTCCAAATGGAAACATTATGAATAGAGCTGATATTCAACCATATTCAGGTGAGCCTATATTTGTTTATTACAACGATCATCATCACTATGATGGCTTAATGTTAACTAATATAGAAAAACCCACTGGTCAGTCTATTCTAGAATCACTGATACACTGGAACGAACACCCGCCAGAAACAAATTTCGTGAAATTTTTTAATTCGAATCAAAGCTTTCATTTTTCTTTGAAGACTGTTGAGGATGTCATCAATCGACTGCGTATGATACAAGAGATTTTATTGGGAGAAAGTAAGTTGACTTATGCGGAGCTTACAAATAAGTGGATAGTGTACTTAAAGGAATCTGGCCAATCGATCAGTCGTGAAAAAAGTAGCATAGCTGACCTGCTGAAATATTTCAATGAGAAGCAAGATACGGATTTTTACAAACATCGAAATGCTTTGCTCAAAGGTGATCTAGAACACTTTAACTCTGTTTCACCTAAAGATATCTCATCTGAAGATATGAAAAAGCTACTAAGATCGATATTTTTCGATACACTCCGTGACCCTGTGCAACAAAATAATGTGTTAAGCGTTTTGTCTTACGCTGAATATAGTTTCGAAGAACTAAATTTTAAGGGTTGTGCAGTACTCGATGACGCCTTATTGATAGAGATTATAGATAAATCACCTAATTTAATTAGTCTGAATCTATCGGGTTGTAAAAACATAGAAAAGTTTGAAACTATTACATACTTGGCGAACAAATGTTTATCGTTAAAAGAACTTGATCTTAGTTACACCAAGTTTGAAAAATTTGGGCACTTTGGTTTCAGTAATATCTTATGGAAAAACCAATTAACTTTTCCTCAATTATCAAAATTGATATTATCAAATTGTACTGAATTGCAGGCAATAAAATTCACGGCAGTAAATCTTAGAGAACTTGATGTATCCGAATGTCAAAAGCTTTCTTTGATTGAGGTAGAATCAGAAAGAATTTTCCTAAAAAGTGAATATAATAAAAAGCTCGATATAGAGCTATTAAAAAAATGGATAGAAAAAACTCCTGCTATTTCGAGTTTGAAAATTAATGGGTGCGAAAATATCCAATTTAATGGTACAAAAATCTTAGAACATTATCCCGCTATTCTGAGACTAAATGCTAATCAGTTCGAAGCGTTTTGCAATGCTTACCAAGCGCTAAATACCAAATACTTGAATCAATATAATCTTGAAGGAGATTTTGAAGATTACATCAAGCCAGAAGAGCGTGATTTTTGCTTTGCGAGAATCCGTGAGTATGTTACCCAGTATGCTAATTGGTCTAGGTACAAGGTAAAAGTCATTGAAGATCTAAAAAAAGTTATTCTTGACCCTACACAACCCGAGGAGATCACTCTAAAAGCAGCAGAAATTATAAAAGATATGAACTTTGATCTTGAAAACATTGCACAGACGATATTGAATTCCCTTAAAGAGACCAAAGAAAAAACAACTCGATCAGCTTACTTAAAAATCGCTTTAAATAATATGAGGATCATAGAAAATTTAGCTTCTGAAATCCATGATATTGCTACTAAAGTTAAAGGCACCTCAATTTCTGACTTTGAATTTAAATATAATTTATTTATTTCTCTGGTACAACAGATGGGACAAATTAGCGAGACTGCATTAATATCTATACAATGCTCGTCATTAGCAATATTAGAATCAGTTGAGCGTGATATTCAATTTTTGCCATTATTGGATGACCTTATCGATATATTATCAAACGTAAGTGCTGATGAAGTTACCATGAAACAATACCTAATTAACCTTTTTGAAAAGTTATTAACAAGAGAGGCACAAAAAAGTTCTGAAATAAAGTTGATAAATAATATTAAAATTAAATTAGTTAGTTTATTAGCTTCTCCGAAAATTGGAAAAAAAATTCTCTCTGATCATGAGTGTCAACTACTTGACAATTATATATCTCTTGTGCTTGAAAGTAATAAGATAAAATCCCTGGAATACAAGTTTGCTTTGGCAAACAAGATCCTTCTAGGAGATACTACTGAGATTCAAAGATTTTGGAATATTGACGCTGAAGATGAAATGCTTAAATTGAAACTAATAGAAGTAGCTTTGCATTTATATACACAAGATGCTAAACATCAAAACGCCATACGGATTCTGATACGATTTTCTCAAGATCCGAGTGAAAAGGTATCCATCAATGCGATTAACGGACTAATTCAGTTAAACATAATTAATGAGGTGATCTCCATTATTGAGTCCAGTGGTAAGCAAAAAGTACTTTTAGAAATTCTCGAAAATGCGGCGCTGAATAACAAAGAAATTTTTGAAAGGATGTATGACAATCTCGATCCTGCTAAACTTACGCCTATCCAATGGCCTTTAGTTGGAAGTATGCTTAGTTTAGTTGAAAGTTATCGCAGCAAAACAGATGAAATTGATGATTATGAATATAAATATCAAAAGTTTGCAGATATACTTAAGAAATTATTTGATGAACCCGCAATGTCATCGATGAACAAAAAAATGTTAATTGAATCTTGTGCCAGATCAAAAAGATTTTTATTTGAAAATGCAGATTTTATCGCACATTATCTGTCTCATTCAGAATCTGATGTGAGAAAGGCTGCCCTAAATGCATTAGCTAATACACCCAAAATTAATAGTGGTAGAGTGATTAATCAGTTGCTAGAAACTGGCTTTATTGGCAAAGCAGTAAAAACTAAATTAGTATCTGGGACGGATTACAAAAAATCAATGGTAAATAAATGTGCTCCAGCAATAATCAATATTCAAGGAGAAAGAACTAAAGAGATACTAAAAAAGATTGCAAGCGAACTTGGAGAAGTAGGTCTAGAATATCCTAATAAGTCTATACTTAACAAAATATTTTTACTTGGTTTTGTGTTTAACCATCAGTTCATTAATGTATTGTCGGCCTATCAAGCTAGTGACAGTGAAATTACTGCTTTTGAAAAGCAGATGTTTGAATTTTCAAAAAAATTTAGAAAAAAAGGTAAGCTTTTCTCAGAAATTGTGGTTCTCACGATACTGGCAAATATGAAACAGGAAAATATTGAAAAAGCTGTCTATCTCCTCGGTAAGCTCGTTTCAAGCAAAAATAATTCGATTTGCTCAAATGCTTTAAAAGTTGTTGAGCAGAATTATAGTTTCGAGTCTTTATTTCGTCATATTGAATTATGCTACTCACAATGTGACATTGATATCCGGCGAAGGACGCCACTAAGCGATCTCCAAACAATTTATAACCTTGCCATATCAGGCGAGTATGTACAATTGGCTCAAGCACTGACTCATGTACCTTTTGGTCAAATTAGCAAGCCTATCAGAAATAATTTAACTGTTTTGCAGTGTGTTGTGTTTACAGGAGATTTGCGTGCCGTGGAAGCATTATGCTCAAAAGCTAGCGAAGATGATATTAACAAAGCATTTTATTTATCAGCATTATATGGTAAGGAAAATATTTTTTGCTATTTTAAAGACAATATACATAATTTAAATTTAATGTATCAAGATCTAGAAACCAAATCGACTGTTTTGCATGCAGCAGTCAGTCAGGCTCACATTATGCTCGTGAATATTATTTTAGCTATCACTATAGAAAGAGCCCCTAATTTACTTTTTATGCGGGATATTAATGGTAATACGCCATTACACCTGGCTGCTATAGAAGGAAATGATATAATCATTCAAGAAATTTTGAATGCAAGAGACAAGATAAAAACACATCCAGATAAAGTTGAGTTGTGTCGCGAAAAAAATAATAACGACCAAAATGCTTTTCATTTAGCATTAGTGAATGGCAATCAAGCAGCTTTTGATAAGTTAAAAAAATCTTATTCAGAAAAAGAGTTTAGCCAAAAGATACTTAATTTTCAAGATAAAAATAATGATAGCTTTGCACATCTAGCTGTTAAAAATGATTTGCAGTCAATGTTAGAATCTTTGTGTCAGCTCGAGATCAATCTCAGCTTAAAAAACAACTTAAGACAGACTGCACTTGATATTGCGGTTGATCAAAATCGTGAATCATTAGTGAAACTACTCATCACTCATCTTGAAAAAAATGAGATTATCAAACAGTCGTCTTCAGAAACAATGAGTCCTTTGTCGCTTAGTATTTATAAAGGTTATGAAAATATTGTGAAAGTTTTGTTGGATGGTTGTTTTGATATAGACACGCTAACCAAAAACTCTGATGAAATTACACCGCTTGGTATCGCGGCTCAGCGAGGTTATTTATCGATAGTTAAGTTTTTAGTTGAAGAAAAAGGAGCTGATGTCAATGCGGGCGGAAGGCGCGCACTCTTGCCTATCTTTCTTGCGGCAAGCCAAGGTCATCTAGATGTTGTTGCTTATCTTTTAGGTAAAAAAGCAGATGTTTCAAGCCCAGAAAAATCAAAATTATTTTCATCCGTTGAAGATATTCCAGATGATCTAGAACTACGTGCTTGTAATTCAGCTAGAAAAATGGTTGAAAATGCATTGAGTGAGTATGAACAAGCAAAAAAACGAAGTATTTTCAGTAAAAGTGGCGATGCTGTCCCTAAAAGGCGGCGCGTTCGCATTGAAAATTTAAGAACGCGGCTTAAGCTCAGTCATTCTGTTGCCCAAGTTGATTTGGCCTTATCTGAAGTAACAGGCGCAATACAAGCTAAGGCAGAGTATTCTCAACTTACAGGAAGTCAAGGGAGTAAGTTATTCAAAAATTTAAATTGTGCACACCAAGATATAGAAAGTGCTAATCGTGTAGTGGATATTTTTCTTGCCCCTAAAAACAGGAAAATTTAAAATTATAATCAAACATATTCGGTACGGCTGTCGATTTATTTTTCAATCTTGCCAATTTTGTCATGATCTTGCTAGACAAATTCGATATGAGAATGGATAATGCGGTTTAATATTAGTTGAATAAACATAGCCAATTAATAAATAAGGAATACTTCATGTTAAACATTAAGAAAGTTGAAAAAGATGATATGATCCAAAACATGCTAGCAGAAATCTTGCATAGGGTGTATCCATTTGATAAAACAATTTATCCTAATTTAGATTTTCCTAAAGATGATGATATATTCAATAGAATCAATCTTGCGTTCAGATCACTAGGTTTTCAGGGAAGAATGATCGATAGCACAGATGAATATTCTCTAACATTGAGCTATTATGCTGCAATTATCCTTGATTCATTTCAACATAGTCGACTTTTTTATTGGCAAGAATTTATTTTTAATAAATCATATATTAGTAGTTCGGCTATCTCTGACTTTTCGAGTAAAAAAGAAGTCATAGTTACTGAAATTGTTGCAAAAATTAAAAGTGAGATAAGCTCTTTGCGCGTCAAAATAAGCCATTTGCCAGTTGCGAGTGAAGATCAAGTGACACTTAACAAGAGCATTCAGGATTTTGCTAAAGCGATTAACCAATATATTGAAAATAAAATTGCCGATCATGATTATAACCAAGATTTACTTCATGCTGTCCAGCATAATAAAATCGATAAAGTAAAGACGGCTATCGCACAAGGCGCTGATTTAAATTTTAAAGAGTCTGGTCAATCAGTGCTAATGATCGCAGCAAAAAATGCTTATAAAGGTATGGTTGACTGTTTGCTTAACTTACCATTCAAAGTAGCAAAAGTTGATGTTAATTTTGAAGATGATAACCATTGTACGGCCTTGTTATTAGCGACAAGTTCAATAAGTGACGAGAAGAAGCTATTATCAATAGTTGAGTTATTAGTTACTCATGGTGCAAAAATCAATCACACCAGCACTGCTTGGTCAACATCTTTTTCGTGGAACAACTGGACTGGCTGGACTGCATTGCATATCGCCATATGGCGTGGCTTCAAATCTGTGGTTAGTTTTTTATTAAAACACCATGCAGATCCTAATGCTCGAATAACTGCGCATAACAACTATCGTGATGCAACGCCTTTGCATATTGCAGTAAAAAATAATAATTTTGATATTGTTAAGCAATTAATTGATTTTCGAGCAAATCCAGCTTTAGCTGATAGAGACGGAAATACACCAAACAAAATTACTAATAATCGGAATATATTAAAAGCCCTTGAAACGCGATTGAAAGACATTCATTACATAAATTTTAATGATGAAATGGATGGTACAAGTTTATTAACTCTCTTATCAGGGCAACTAAAAGCTCATCCTAATGTACCTACGGTAGAGTTAAGACGTTGCAACTTACAAAATAAATCAGAATGGCTGCCTATTTTAACAAAGCTAAGTCAGCATCAAGCATTACTTAATTTAGAATTGCAAGGAAGCCCACTAAATGAAGACATTATTGCTCAATTAAGTGAATCATTGATACAAAAAAATAATTTACAAATATTAGTGATTAATGAAGTAGGTTTGGGTGAGAGTTCAATAAAAAATTTGGCTTTTGGTTTATTGCAAAATAAATCACTACACATGCTTGATATTGGATTTAATGGATTAGGCGATCAATTAACCATTATCTTAATAAAATCACTGAAATTTCACCCTCAACTCAGAAATTTGCGTTTGCCGGGAAATAATTTAACTGTTGAATCTGGTGTAGCGCTTCTTGAGTTGCTTTTACAAAATAATACACTATCCAGCTTGTTAGTGGATAATAATCCTAGTCTTCCTACCTTCCTTGAAAATTTATTGTATCAAATAGCGAATCAAAATGATTTAATTAGACGCTCTGGTTCAGCGCCTGCCCTTGATAAAACTCACTATTGGCAACCTACCGATGAACTTAAGGGTTTATCATTGGCACATTTATGTGCTTACTATGGTGCACCTTTAGCATTACTTTGGCTTTCAAAAAACTGTTCTACAAGTGTTAATGTATTAGACAAATATGGTGATACCATTTTACATCAAGCAGTTTTAGGCAATGCTGATTTAGAGCTTGTTAAAACCATCGTGGAAAAGATTGGTGTAGATGTCGCAATTGCCAATCATCAAGGAAAAACAGCCTTACATATCTCGGCGGCCATCCCAGACAATCATAAGGTTGCTGCTTATTTGTTAAGTAAAATGACGGATGTGGAAAAACTAGATAATGATGGGTATTGTGCATTACAGTACGCAACACTCGCTGGCAATTCATTATTAGTAAAAAGTTTGTTAGATGCTCATAATGTTAATTTGGCACTCGAAGATGGAACAACACTATTAATGTTATCTGCAAAAGGATTAAATCGTTCAGTAACAAAGTTATTAATAGAAATGGGGGCTGATGTTCACGCTGTTGATACTCAAAATAATACTGCTTTACATCATTGTGCTGCCGCAATAAAAAACACGAATGATTATGATTTGGCATACGAACTAGTTTTAATATTAATTGAAGCAGGGATTGATGTTCATGCAAGAAATGCAAGTGGTAAAATGGCTAGAAGTTTAATAAATGATATAGATAGTAAACTTGCTGATTTGCTATTAAATATACCTAATCAAGCTGAGATAGAAAAAGAACGAAAAATCAAGAATCAACAACGTTTACAAGAAATTAAATCTAGAGATATCATGTTTTCTCAAAAAATTAAATCTTTAGAAAATCTTCCTGATTATGCTAAGTTTAAGGAAATGTATGATAAATATGCTGTAATTTACCAACCTATTTATCACAATAACATTAATGAAGTCCGGGTAATCGACATACCTGAAGACGCTAGATGGGCTGCCAATCTTATCATGCAGCAAACTGAAAAACTTCGTGAACTCACACGAAAACAAGGAATTCTAGAAAGACAATTAGCTATTTTGCAAGAGCAGCCAATACGTGATCTAGAACATGGCGATATCGTACGAAAATTTCCTGAGTTAAACACAAAGCAAAAGTTGTCTGTCTTTGTTACGGAAGAACTAGTTTTAGCAATTGAAGCAGCTCAAGATGATCCCATGTTGCTAGCCGAGCGGATTAATGATCTAGCATCTCAGAAAGATTCTATTCTTCAGGAGAAAATGTTGATCAGCGCTAAATGTGCTATTGCAGAAGAAGTTATCAAGCGAACGGACGATGGCTTATATGTGGCATCCTGGGTTGTGGATTTAGGTGAACTTACCACGCAGGCAAATTCTTCTGTGCTGAATTCAAGCGCTACTTTGTTTGCTTCACATGGAGAGACAAAGATATCGCCTCATGAAGAAGATTCTCCAAATATACTTAGAATGTGAAAAAAAGTAAATGGTATGAAAATTTTGTTTAGTCAAATTAAACGCTTTTCTAAAATCTGTGCCTAGGATTAGTTTATAGTTTGAATTTTGTTTAGCGTGGCTTTTAATGGAGCGACTATCCATTGGTTAGATATTAATTGAACTACGCATCTGAACTCAAAGGCATATTTATTTACACAAGGAGCAAAGCCATGAAAGCAATGAGTAAAATTAAATCGACAGTTGTTGATAATGTTGCTGGTGAAGTAAGATCACAAGTAGGTGAAGAAGTTGGTCGAGCAAAAAATTGGATTAGCGATTGGTGGACAGGAAAACAAACAAGTGATTTTATTCAAAAATTGCTTGAAGAAGCTGTTGAGAATGTAGTTCTAGGACAGGCTTTTGATGAAAAGAAAGCTGGAAAACTACTCAAATTATTGTCTAAACAAATGGAAATTCCTACGGAAGGTGAGAAATCTAAAGTCAAGGCAAAGCGAATACTCGCTATATTTGCTAACCAATTATTACCTATTTTATTAAAAAGCCGTTTGCAGTATTGGGAACATGTCATTGACGACAGGGGTTTTTTTGAGCGTGCCCTGGGAATGAGTAATGACTTTAGTACCTATTTTTCAAGCAAAAAAACTGAACTAAAAAAAATTATCAAAGAAGCACTTGAAGAATTGATGTCACAGATTACAATCTTTTCCAATGAAGAGCTTTGTGAAGAAAAATTGTCTGATATTAATGCTTATATTAATGAATATTTTTTAAGAATAGAAAATAATATTGAAGAACTCTTGCTCAATCCACATTTGGATACTTTGTTGTGGCAAGCGACACAAAGCGGAGACTTAGCTAAATGTTATAAGGCTATCGCACTGGGCGCCAATTTAAGTTACCAAAATAAAAGTGATAGTTATAAGTCAAGTTTACATATCGCAGCAGAAAAAGGACACTCACAAATTGTTCACTGTCTTTTAAATATCGAATTACCAGGACAATTAGTCAATGTTAATGTCACAGATGCCTATAATCGCACCCCTTTACTATTAGCGATTATAAACTTGCAATCACAGCTACATAAACTAGAACCGATTGTTAAGCAGCTGTGCGAAGCGGGTGCAGATACAAACATTGTCGCAACCTCATTTCCGTTTCTTGAAACGAATTGGACAGGGTGGACCCCATTGCATATCATGTGTTACATACGAAAACCATCGTATGATAAATTAAGTGATGATAAGCATCTAACTATAGTAACTAGGCTATTGAACAAGAATGCAAATGCAGATGTTTTACTGCCTTTAAATTCGCGAAAGAAATGGGCAAATAAAGTGCCACTTCATTTGGCAGTTCAAAGCCAATCCTTAAAATTGGTCGAAAAATTAATTGAATACAAAGCTTTTCCTTTTGAGTATGACGCTGAAAATAAACGTCCGATTGATCTAGCGCTAAAAAAATCTCCTATTTATGATTTACTTAAAACTTATTCTGAAACAGAAAAACATCATGCGATCCGTAAATTAAGGCTTGCTGAAATTTCACAAGTGAATAAGTTGCTAGAAACTAGGCAGCTGCTTTTTAGTGACATTGAAAATAAACTTGAAAATGTACTGGGTTTGTTTTTACAAGAAACTAAACTTTCTATCTCACAAACCCTTTATTTATTCAGTCAACTCGATAAAAATAAGATTTTTGGTTTGAATTTATATGATAATAAGCTAGACGATTATGCTGCAAGTGCTTTAGCAAATTTTATTTCTTATAATGAACGTTTAGTGGTTTTAGATATTAATCAAAATCATTTAAATGCAGTAAGTGCCGCATTATTAGCAGGTGGTTTACGTAAAAATACTTCATTGGTTCATTTCAATATCAATTGTAATCCTATCGGTGATACTGGTTTCAAGGCAATTTGTGAATCATTAATGTCTAATAAACAGCTTAGTAGTTTTCGCTGTTTGTATAATACGGGTATTTATTTAGACGGTGCATTTGCATTGTTAGAATTAATCTGCGCAAGAAAAAATATTGTTGACATCGATTTATCAAGTTTAGATGACTTATCGAATCAAGTACGGCTACCGCTGATTGTAAAACAACTCCTGATGTCTGCCATAGATGTTAATAAGGCTCAAAAAGCAAATGGTTTATATAACTCAATGGAATTACCTAGTGAATTGAAAAACCAATTAATTGCAAATGCTACGCAAGAAGATTGTCCCAAGATTATTGAAACTTTATGTGTAAAGGGTCACCTCAATGCATTAAGTTGGTTATTAAAATCAATGCCTAGTGATTTTGTTAATCAGCATAAATTATTGCTAACAGCAGTCAGTGCAGAAAAACGCTCAGACGAAATGGTTTCACGAGTACTTTTAGCTAGCAATGTCAATGTGAATACGTATGATCAAGATAACAACTCTGCTTTACATTTGGCTATTAGGGCACACGCGGGCAGGTCAGTCATTGATGCATTAATAAATAAAGGTGCTGATATTAATCTTCCTAATTCTATGAAACAAACTCCTCTACATTTAGCAGTCTTAGTCCATCATGAAGAAGCAATAGACATTTTGTTAAATAAATCTGTTAGTATGAATGCTCAAAACTTATCTGGCATGTCAGCTTTTATGTTGGCTTCAATGCGAAGTAACCAACGTATCATCACTAAAATTTTATCAAGACCCGATCTTGATGTTAATCTAGTGGATTATCAACAACGAAGTGCATTATATTTAGCATTATTACATTATCCAAAATACCATCAAGATATTGTTGATTTATTAATTAAACGAGTTGATCCAGGTTTGCTCGACAAAGAAGGCAAAACAATTAAACAAAGAATATTTCCACATGAACCGAGTGAGAGTGATCTGAATGGACGGGAGTTATTTCAGCAATTATCTGAGGCTGAAATAAATTACCATCAAATGATTAGTAATGGAGATGGTGTTAATAATTTAGATGATCCTAAATTAATCACGCCAAATAATTCATATCATGATGATAAAATTCAAAAAATCAGACAATGGCAAGATAGTGATACAAAACTCGAACAATTATTGGCTCATTTTGAAAATAATCGTGATAAAAACTTCGCTTTTTATCAAGGTTTTTTCGAGCGTTACAAAAGGATCTATATCCCAATTTATAAGAATGATATAACTTCACGTTATACGATAGTAGGTGGAGATGAATTATTATTGACAGACGAGAAAAAAGTTTCCAGAGAGCTAAAGTCAACAGAAGGCAAATACAAGAAAGCTTTGCTTAAGCTTGAAAAGTTAAGGATGCAATCTAACAAAAAATCTAGGAATGATGTCGAGAAGTATGAAAAAAAATCAGATCATTTAAAAGCAATCATTGATTTTCTATCAATCATTGCTGAACGCATAAGTGATCAAATAAATATCACAGAATACACTCGTGAGTATGGTCCAATCGCCATTGGATTACAACCGAATTCTGTTGTGGCTGCATTGATAAAAAATTCGAGTATATTGATTAATAAATCGAGTGGTCCATTATCTTCTGAAGCATCTACTTCAAGCCGGGAACTGCCGAGCATGAAACGTTAGCGTTTCATTCAGGAGAGTAACTTTATAGTTTACGGTTTTTTTGGGAGATACCGTATTATCTTGATCAAAAGTGTGATACAGATGTATTAACCTACTTTGCGCAATTCATTTCCTAGTTTCAAACGAACCAGGCGTTTTGTAGTTAATATTCTCTTTTACATCTGCGCTATAAAGATCAGCAAGCGACCAAATAGTATCCTTGGTTGAATCCACACCCACTTTCTCTGAAGAATCTCTTCCACCTCTTTTTGCAAGAACAACGAACAAAAATAAAATAGAGATAGTTTCAACCAACACAATCATGTTACTCCATAACCAAGCTTGTTTTAGTAATATATTCATAATTAACTGTCATCCTTTTTAAATGAATTGGAAAATAAAAAATCATCAAATCTAAATAACTGTAATTGTATAGGTACTACAGCATTGAGAATTAATCTGTAGGAAAAGTATGATAATTGATGTAGGATGTGGTTTGATGATTAAATGATGATATTTCTGTTAAATTTTTCACTAAATTAGAACTGAATGAAAATAATTTTCCATTAATCGCATGAGATCGGAAGAGCACACG
>JBFWPS010000016.1:0-16517 GCA_050249855.1 Gammaproteobacteria bacterium | reverse complement strand
TGTTTCTACAACGCAAACCTCAACAGATTGTTTTAGAGAGGCTCTCTTAGAATTTTTTACGTGAGAGTAGCTACCGTTATACTATTGCCGCTTGACAGGAACCTTCTAATGGGTGCCCACCCTACGATTGTAAAATTACAAAATTCATTGATAAAAAATTGCTGTCATTGCGAGCACGAGCGCAGCGAGTGCGTGGCAATCCAGTGCTGAGCTGAAATAGAAATTCTGTACTGGATTGCTTCGCTACGCTCGCAATGACGATGATTTTTACTTTGCTGATTTGCGCTTTGCCCACGAAGCATTTACAACGCTTGATTAATTTCTTTGATAAACGCATTTATATTATCTAACAACTCAGGTAAATATTTTGAATCATTTTTCTTTTCGAAGTGTTCAATCATTTCAACGAGTGTGGTTGCGATGATAATAGCGTCGGCAGATTTTGACATTTTTTTGGCGGTTTTTGCATCGGTGATCCCAAATCCAACGGCGATTGGAATCTTTGTTTTTTCTTTTAGATGAGCAATAGATTTGTTCACAAATTCAATATCTTTAATTTTTGAACCGGTAACACCTTTTAACGATACATAATAGATAAAACCATGTGCTTGTTTTAAAATAAAATCCTTTCTATTTTCTGGTGTTGTTTGGGTGATTAAAAATATAGGTGATATGGTTTCCTCTTTTAATTGTATATAAAATTCTTTTCCTTCTTCAGGTGGTAAATCTACAATTAAAACACCATCAACCCCTGATTGTTTTGCTTCTAGCACAAATTGATTATATCCAAAAATCTCAATGGGGTTAACGTAAGTCATTAAGATGATCGGCGTGTTTTGGTTCGATTTTCTAAAATTTTTTACCAGTTTAAAGATATCATGAAGTGATACATGATTTTTCAATGCACGTATATGTGCTTTTTGAATCACTGGTCCATCAGCTACGGGTTCTGAAAATGGGATGCCAATCTCGATTAAATCTGCGCCAGCTTCTGCATAAGTATGCAATAACTTTTCAGAAATATCTAAATTTGGATCGCCGGCTAAAAGATAGGGGATAAATGCTTTTTTATTTTTTAGATTAGCAAATGCTTTTTCAATGCGATTCATGTTTTTTCTCATAATTTAATGTTTTCATACGCGGCTACCGTGTGAATATCTTTATCGCCACGACCAGATAAATTTATAATAATAGATTGGGTAGATTTCATTTTTGACGCCAATTTCATTCCATACGCAACGGCATGACTGGATTCTAGCGCAGGTATAATACCTTCAACATATGATAATTCATGAAAAGCTTTCACAGCTTCTTCATCCGTACATGTTACATAGTTAGCGCGTTTAGTATCATGTAACCAAGCATGTTCAGGACCTTTCCCTGGATAATCTAAACCTGCAGAAATAGAATAAGGTTCGATGATTTGTCCTTCAGGATCAGACATGACATAACTTCTACTACCATGTAAAATACCCGGTTTTCCTGCTGAAATCGCTGCAGCGTGTTGACCTGTTTTAATGCCTTTGCCGCCGGCTTCTACACCATATAATTGAATCGAAATATCTTTAAGAAAATTGTGAAATAAACCCATTGAGTTAGAACCACCGCCAATACAGGCGACTAAAGCATCGGGTAATCGATTTTCTTCTTCAAGAAATTGTAAACGTGCTTCAATACCAATCACTGATTGAAAGTATGAAACTAATGAAGGATATGGATGTGGACCAACGACTGAGCCTAATAAATAAAATGTATTATCTATATGTGTTACCCAATCACGTAAGGCTTCATTGACTGCATCTTTCAGTGTTTTGCCACCTGAATGTACAGGTACAACTGTCGCGCCTAGCAATTTCATTCGATAAACATTTAATGCTTGTCGTTTAACATCTTCATCACCCATATACACAATACATTCTAAACCTGCACGTGCTGCAACCGTTGCGGTTGCAACGCCATGTTGTCCTGCCCCTGTTTCTGCAATAATACGTTTTTTACCCATCGCTAGTGCTAACAAAATTTGGCCTATGCTATTATTAATTTTATGTGCGCCGGTATGCGTTAAATCTTCGCGTTTTAAATATATTTTGGCACCATTGCATTTTTCTGTCAGACGTTTTGCAAAATATAAAGGTGTTGCTCTGCCAGCAAATTGATGTAAATCACTGAGAAAAGTGTTAATAAATGTTTGATCATTTAAATATTTACTGCAAGCTTCTTCAAGCTCGATTAAAGGTGCCATGAGAATTTCAGCAACGAAACGACCACCATAAGGACCAAAGTGACCATCATCACTTTTCCATTGCAAATGTGGTTTAATTTCATGGATGTAATTTTTTGTTAGCATTCTTGTTTTACCTCATTAATGAATTGTTGCATTTTTTCTTGATCTTTTTTCCCTGGTGATTTTTCAATACCACTGCATACATCTATACCATAAGGTTTTACAGTATTAATAGATTCTGCAACGTTTGTTGGATTTAATCCACCCGACAAGATGATTGGCATATTGATTTTTGAAATCAATGACCAATTAAATGTTTCGCCAGTTCCACCAGGTATATCTTTTACATAAGTATCTAATAATAAAGTTTTTGCTTTATGGTATCGTAAAGCAGCGGATTGAAGATCAACTTGTTGTTGCATATGTATTGTTTTAACAAAAGGTTTGTTAAACTGCTCACAAAAATCAGGTGTTTCTTCCCCATGAAATTGGATTAAATCAATAGGCAGTTCATTTAAGATTTTAAAAATTGTTTTTTGGTCTGCATTAACAACAACTGCGACCGTAGTGATCCAAGGGGGTAAATTATCTGTAATTAATTTTGCTTGTGGAATCGTGATAAAACGTGGCGTGTTAGGCACGAAGATCATACCGATCGCATCAACGCCTAGTTTGGCGGCAAATAATGCATCTTTAATATTGGTCATTCCACAAAATTTAATTCTTGTTCGCATAGATATTGTTCTGGATAATAAACATTTGTTAGAAATAGGCCTTTGGGTGGTGCTGTAACATCTGCCGCACGTCTATCTTTGGCCAGTAAGACTTCTTTGGCCCAATCAATAGGTTTAGCACCAGCGCCGATAGATATTAACATACCCGCGATGTTTCTGACCATATGATGTAAGAATGCATTAGCTTTAATGTCAATGATAACTTGTTCACCATTACGTATAATTTTTAAATGATCGATATGTCTGTAAGGTGATTTTGATTGACATTCTGCCGCTCTAAAAGAAGAGAAATCATGTTCACCTAGTAAATAGTGAGCAGCTTTATTCATGAAATCGATATTTAAAGGGCGGTATTCCCAGGTAAGATAGTGCGTCTGAATCGCAGGTGCGATAGGACGATTTAAAATAACATATTGATAACGTCTTGCGATGGCAGAAAAGCGTGCATGGAAATCATCTGGCATTAACTTGGCGAAAAGTATTCGAATATCACATGGTAGATGTGTATTAGTACCATGGATCCAAGCTTTTAAAGGTCTTTCGACGGGTGTTTCAAAGTGTATGACTTGTTGTTTGGCATGAACGCCAGCATCAGTTCTGCCTGCACAGTGTGTGGTAATACTCATCTCGGCGATGCAAGATAAAGCCTGTTCAATATGTCCTTGAACGGTGCGAAGGTTATCTTGTTTCTGCCAGCCATGGAATTGACTACCATCGTATTCACAGACTAAAGCGATTTTTTGATTTATAAAATTATTCATAGCCTTATATCATTTCTTAATACTATCTTAAGCTTTAATCGTTAAAATCACTGCGCCGAAAAATAATCTCCTAACAAGTGGCCAACATATTTTATTAAATCAGGTGATTATTATGCAACGTATATATGCCCAAATAGTACATGTCATTGTTTCAAAGTTACTTAAATCAAATTCTTCAAATGAGTCTATTCAAACACTTTCTTCTAAGCTAGTCGATTATTTTGATAAGCATCCTAATGATGGACAATTTAATTTTTCGATTGATAAGGATGGCAATGTTGGTCCTTCAGTGGGACAAGATAGTGCTACCACTAATTATTTTATTGTATTAATTGACGAAGATTCCGTTTCTTTTCATTACACACTAGCACAATCAAAATATACAAGCGAAAAAATTCAACTAAGTGCAATAGCTCAAACCGAAGTATCCAAAGAAAATGTTTTAAAAAAATCTTTGCGATTGTCTTTGAAAAGAAGATTGGAATTATCATTAAGAGAATTTGAAAAGGAATTAGCTGAATTTAAAAAAGATGATAGTAGTTATTTTAGTAAAGAAGAAGATAATTCAATCTATGGAGATTTGTTAGAGATAGTCGATGGTTTTTTAGATTTGCCAATGTTTTTTTCACAAATAGAAACTAACGAATCTAGCGATTATTTACATAGGGCATCTGGAGAAATTGCTGTTGAAAACGATGGCCAAAGAGATCCGGCATTTGATAGTGGAAATATAATATCAGATCAAGAAGATGATGAAGCTGATCAAAAAAATGCAGTTCGTGAGAAAATTCTAAATCAAAATATTTCAATTGAAAAAATAGATACTGTTGTAGAAAAACTAATACAAAACTTAAGACCTAATTTGCTCTACTTGATTCGAGGTTATTTACAACATATCGCAATGATCAAAATAGAGGCTGATTATCAATTGGAGTTAATAGACAAAGAATCTAGTGAGTATAGGATGCTATTTGATTTAAAAAATAGGTTGCTTTCTCGTTTGGACGACTATCAGCCAAGAACAATTTCTAGAGAAATGTTGCTCGATACAATGCGGCAATTTTTAAAAAGAGGCGAGTTTGTTTTTCCAGAATCTTTAAAACTTGGTGGACAAAAAAATATTTTATCTAGCTTGGGTTCAATAGACGTTAATGAAGAAAATGTGGCTGTTGCGGTAGATGAAAAAACCGCAGTAGGAATTTTAGAAGTACATATCAAATATGCGATTGATGTTCAATCAATTCTTCAAAAAATGATATTAGAAACGAATGTTTTTTTATCTTTCTTTGGTATGTTAAGAAATTATTTGAAAAATTTCAAACAGAAATATCGGCAATATAATGCAAGCAACCCACTCGCAAGTATCAAGGATGACTGGATACAAAGCTACGAGATTTATACAGAAGAACTAGGTAAGTCGTTGGATGACTTTGAAGAAAAGACTGAAGTTCTTTTTAATTCTGAAACAAAACGCAGTGTTTTTGATGAGTTTCATGAACAGTTAATACAATTAACTAATGGTTTCAACGCGGGATTATTCCCTATAATAGACCCTAATCGTGTTGTTGAAAATAAAGTCGTTATTCGCTCCTTGTATGACGAACATTTAAAACAAAAACAAAAATTAACAGCGCTATTATCAGCTAGAGATAATTATTTGGGTTGCTTGCAAAAAGTTTGTTTAAGTTGTGAAACAGATTTTTTTACAAGCTACCAACCAATAGTGCTTTCACAAACTGATGATGCATTGTTAGAAATCATCAAACAAGTTGGCTTTATTATAATTCATGATGCGACAAGAATGGAAGGTGAAAAAATAGAAACTGATATGTCGATTGTTGAAAGTCAAAAAGCTGCATATTATCGATTAGACTGTCATTTTGGGCACATATTGCGAATCCTAGCTCAAGGCTTACCAAGAGAAGATGATGAAGATGAACAGTATAGATTAAATCGAACCACAAAATCTGATGTTTTGGCATGAGCAACAGATGCAACATCTTCAACTACTTCAAGCGTACGAATAAAAGATGGTAGATCTTCAAGCTTTTAAAATAACATTATCGCGAGCACACGTGCACTTAATGTGGTTATGAAATTTAAACCACTCTGCATTGCACGTTTTGCCCGCACTACGACTAAAACAACACAGTCCTGGATTGCAACATATTCGCAATGACAGCATTTTTATCTACGAACTTTGCAATTACGTCTGCTTGTTAAATTAGATTGCAGCAGTCGTGGAAAACGTTTAAGTGCTAGAGAAATACGGCGATGCGCTTCTTGATGTTCCGATAAAGTGGATGTTGGTCTTACTGCTGGTGACCGGTACAGACCAGAAATTTGAAGTAATGCTAATGTTGTTGGTTTATTGTCTATCCCTGTCAAGTAATCACTCCTTAGATTTAATCTTTAAGTAGATTATACTTTACTGGCTCACACTTCAATTGAATTTATGGAGCTCTGTTTAGCTATGTCTTTGTCTTTGAAAATGAGCGGATCAAGTTGGCGCCCCGGACAGGAGTTGAACCTGTGACCTATCCCTTAGGAGGGGATCGCGCTATCCTCTGTGCCACCGGGGCTTAGTAAAAGATCATTTACTTTAGACATGAAATTTTGCCATTATTTTGCTATCATTGTTGTCCATGTTAGTTTACATATTAACCAAAGGCAAGGGTCTATGGATAAAAAACTTTTTGAGATTATTGCTTGTCCCTTGTGTAAGGGAAAATTAAATTATGAGAAAAGTGCAAAAGAATTAATTTGTCGTTTTGATAAATTAGCTTTTCCAATTCGAGATGATATTCCAATCATGTTGGAGCATGAAGCAAGAAAATTATCATTAGATGAAACAATAAAGTAAGTCAGGACTTACGAAAAACGATGCCAGTCGAGGCAAAAACGAACGAGAAAGCGCAGTTTATATGTTCATAAATGAGCATTTCGAGTGAGTTTTTAACAAAGCATGTCGCGTTTTGCGTAAGTCCTAAAAGTATGAAAATGATTTATAAGCGAGTGTAATATGACTATATCAAATGACTTAGTTTTTCATGTTGTTATCCCTGCGCGTTATGCATCAACTAGACTACCAGCTAAAATGTTAGCTGATATAGCAGCAAAACCGATGATTCAACATGTTTATGAACGTGCCTGTCAAAGTGGTGCTGCTAGTGTAGTGATAGCAACCGATGATGAACGAATTCTTTCTGAAGTAGATAAATTTACTGCGCAAGTATGCATGACTTCACCCAATCATCAAACGGGAACTGATAGAATTGCAGAAGTATTAACACAACATTCGTATGGAGAACAAGATATCATTGTGAATGTTCAAGGCGATGAGCCGCTGATTTCAGCGAAAGATATTTTACAGGTTGCATCGGATTTAGCTGCAACCTCAGACATTGTGATGGCAAGCTTATGCGAGCGTATTACTGATGAAAGTGTGATTGCAAATCCTAATGTTGTTAAAGTGGTACGTGATCAACAAAATCGTGCTTTATATTTTAGTCGAGCGCCATTACCTTGGGATCAAAAACATTTCCCTCGGCGTTATCCTTCGAATTTACATTTTCGTCATATGGGCCTTTATGCTGCGCGCGCCGGTTTTATAAAAGATTTTGTTACTTGGGAGCGTAGCCCTTTAGAGGAAATCGAATCTTTAGAACAATTGCGGGTTCAATGGTATGGCCACAAAATCCTGGTGAATGAAGCCAAGGTTGGGGGTTGTATTAGTGTGGATACACCTGCGGATCTAGAACGAGTCAGGGATAAATTGCAAGCTAAATAGATTAATTCCGTGCTTGTTTATTACCCCTCATTTCATGTAAACTTTCATGTTTTCAAACTAACAGAAAATGAACAATTATGCGACTTCATAGTATAAAACTGACTGGTTTTAAGTCATTTGTAGATCCAACAACTGTGTATTTTCCAGGCAATCTTGGTGCGGTTGTTGGGCCTAATGGTAGTGGTAAATCCAATATAATTGACGCTGTGCGTTGGGTTATGGGTGAGAGCTCGGCAAAGTATTTGCGTGGTGAAGTAGGTACAGACGTTATTTTTAATGGTTCTACAGGTCGAAAGCCAGTTGGACAAGCTTCTGTTGAGTTATTATTTGACAATGCGGAAGGGAAATTAGGTGGTGAGTATGCGAGTTACAACCAAATTTCTGTCAAACGGATTGTGACCCAAGATGCACAATCTACCTATTTCTTAAATGGCGTAAAATGTCGAAGAAAAGACGTAAAAGATTTGTTTTTAGGCACAGGCTTAGGTGCGCGTAGTTATGCGATTATCATGCAGGATACGATTTCTCGTTTGGTTGAAGCCAAACCAGATGAATTGCGGGTTTATATAGAAGAAGCGGCTGGTATTTCAAAATATAAAGAAAGACGTCGTGAAACAGAATTACGTATGCAGCATACTCGTGATAATCTAGAGAGGTTAACTGACTTACGTGATGAATTAACAAAGCAATTAAATCATTTACAAAGACAAGCTAATGCAGCTGAACGCTATAAAGTATTGAAAGAAGAACAAAGACAATTAAAAGCGCTATTACTTGCAGTGCGTTGGCGTAATTTACAACAACAATTTGAACAACAAGATTCTGCTGTACGTCAAGGTGAAACTGTTGTAGAAGCAGCCATTGCCACATTACGTAGTCTAGATGCGGAATTTGAACGTCAACATGAGCAACAAATTTTAACAACTGAACAATTTAATCAAGTTCAAGAACGTTATTATGCTTTAAATGCAGAAATTGGGCGTTTAGAACAAACCAAACAACATCAAGAAGAACGCGAACATCAAATTAGAAATGATAGTGAGCAAGTTGAAGAAACATTAAATAGTGTTCGAGAATCGTTACAACAAGATCAGCAGCAACTAGAATCATTATTAGAATCAGTTAATCAACTTGAGCCCGCTTTAAAGAGCGCACAAACACAAGCTGAATTTGATCAAGAAGCATTATTAGAAGCTGAAGAAACAGTTCGTCAATGGCAAAGCCAGTGGGATGAATTTAATCAACGTTCTGCTAAAGCATTACAACAAGCAGAAGTGATGCAAACACGTATGCAACATCTTGAACAACGTCAAAGTGAAACGAATGAAAAAATAGCTTCATTAGAGCAAGAACGTTCACAAATTGATATTGCCCCATTGCAACAACAATTGTCAGACTTATTGAACGAGATTAATGATTCAAAGCAAGAACAGTCGCAAGCACAGAATGCTTTAGAATCCGTTAATGAAAAAATACGTCATCAACAAGAACAATTACAATCACTTAATCGTGAATTACATCAACAAAGAACGATTTTACAACAGTTGCAAGGGCGTGAATCTTCTTTGCAAGCGTTACAGCAAATTGCATTAGGTCAAAAAGATCAATCATTAATGAATTGGTTGCGAGAAAATCAACTTGACCAAAGAACACGGTTAGCGCAAGAAGTGACGGTGAATAATGGTTGGGATCATGCTGTAGAAACTGTTTTAAGTGGTTGGTTAGAAGCCGTGAATGTTGAGGATTATCAAAGATTTGCAGTCGATCACATTCCTATGAACCTTAGTTTATATGAGAATAAGTCACTCACATTGAATTTAGCGCAAGATAGTTTAGCTCATCATGTAAATGCAAATGCATCAATCAAACATTTACTTGCCAATGTTTTCACTGCTGATAATGTACAAGCAGCGATGGAAAAAGCACGTCATTTACAAGCGCATGAGTCAGTGATTACCAAAGAAGGTTTTTGGTTTGGCGCAAGTTGGATGCGTACTCCACGTAAGCAAGATGAAAAATCTGGGGTGATTCAAAGACAACAAGAGTTAGCACAAATTGAACTCGAAATTGCTTCAAATTCAGAAGTGATCGCTAATTTACAAAACAATGTGCAGTTGATAGAAGCGGATTTGATGGCGCTTCAACAATCTCAAAAAGATTTACAACAACAATTACAAAAAGCGAATGAACGTACTGCTTTATTGGAAGCAAAACATCAAGTTAAAACAGGTGAGTTAACACAACTAGAATCACGTACCAAACAAATTGAAAATGATTTGTCTGAATGTAAACAACAGTTACAAACCTTTAATGAACAAATGCAAGCTTCACGCCAAGAATGGCAAAATGCTTTATCAATCACAGAAGCTGATAGTGGACAACGTGAGGCATTATTACTAAAACGAGATGAATTCCAAAATCGTTTGGACGAAATTCGCCGCCGTAATCGTGAACAAAGTGATAAAGTTCATGAATTACGATTAGAGCTACAAAGTGCGAAAACACAACATGATGCATTGCTGCAAGCAACACAACGTTTAAATTCACAGCAATCACAATTAGTTCAGCGTTTAGAAACTTTACAAAATCAACTGCAAGAAGCGATTGCGCCTATTGCAGGGTTACAAACGCAATTGGAAGAAAAACTTAATCAACAGTTAAGTATTGAAACTGAATTAAACGCAGCACGCGAAGCGATGGATTTAGTTGAACAGAAATCACGTGAGTTAACAAAAGATAGACAACAAGCTGAATCTCAAGTTGATCAAGTACGAACTAACTTAGAACAATTACGTATGGCTTCACAAACACTCAATGTTAAACGGGCAACCATTGAAGAACAATTGCAGGAATCTGATGCAAGTTTAGAAACTTTGTTAGCACAGTTAACTGAAGAACATGAAGAAAAGCAATTAGAGTCCCAAGAAGAAGAAGTGCAACGCAAAATTGCACGATTAGGGCCTATTAATTTAGCAGCAATCGATGAATATGCTGAATTGGCTGAACGTAAAGGGTATTTAGATAAACAAGATGCTGATTTAGTGGAAGCGTTAACGACTTTAGAAAATGCGATACGTAAAATCGATCGTGAAACCAAAACACGTTTTAAAGAAACTTTTGACTTAGTGAATGCTAATGTTCAAACCTTGTTTCCGAAGATTTTTGGTGGTGGCAGTG
This sequence comes from Gammaproteobacteria bacterium, assembly GCA_050249855.1. Lineage (GTDB taxonomy): Bacteria > Pseudomonadota > Gammaproteobacteria > JBGSLN01 > JBGSLN01 > JBFWPS01. The sequence goes on along the minus strand of JBFWPS010000016.1, from coordinate 5,831 downwards.
CTATGTTAGAATTAACAGGTGAAGATTTATTAGAAACAGGTGTAGCGATTATGGCAAGACCACCTGGTAAACGAAATAGTAGTATCCATCTTTTATCTGGTGGTGAAAAAGCCTTAACTGCATTATCTTTAGTGTTTTCTTTATTCCAGTTAAATCCAGCACCTTTTTGTATGCTTGATGAGGTAGATGCACCACTTGATGATGTTAATGTTGTTCGTTTTTGTAATCTTGTAAAAGAGATGGCTAAAACTATTCAATTTATATTTATTAGCCACAATAAGCTTGCGATTGAAATGGCTGATCAATTAACAGGTGTTACCATGCGTGAACCTGGCGTTTCACGCTTAGTGGCTGTTGATGTTGCTGAAGCAGTTGCTATGGCAGGTTAGTGATTGCCAAAGAGGAAATCAACTTGCGAAAAACAAAGCCGTCATTGTGAGGCCCGCGTTGTTTGCGGGCCGTGGCAATCTAGTACTGAGTTGATTTAGATATTCAGCACTTGATTGCCACGCGTTCGCTGCGCTCATGCTCGCAATGACAGCTTTGTTTTTCGTAAGTTTTGGAGGAAATCAAAATGCACGATTATTCGAATTTTATTTTATTAGGTTTAGTGGTAGTAGCTGTGTTAGCAACAACGCTGATTACTTTAAAGGTACGAAGCAAGAAACGTCTGCAATTACCTAAATTTGATGAAATTGATGATGTATTATTGACTGACGATAATGCGAGCTTTGAAGAAATTACACCGATGCCAGTGCATCGAAAGTCAAATGTAGAATCTCAAGTTCAATCAACTTTTAGAACTCAAGAATCAAAAAAAGCGCCAGAAGATACTTTAGCTGATTTGGGTTTTAGCGATATGCAGGCTGTATTCAATGATGAAATTGTTGAAGAAAAAGAGAAGTGGGAAGAAGAAGTAGCAGAGCAAGAAAATGAATTTGAAGCGGACGTATCGTTCACTGAAGAAAAAAATTATAACGATGATATTCCTGATACTGATCTCATTGTGTTACATATTACCGCGCATCCTAATGAAGAATTTATGGGGTATGCTTTATTACAAGCTTTATTAGCAGCAGATTTACGTTTTGGAGAAATGTCTATTTTCCATCGTCATCAAGAAGCTGAGCGAGGTGGCAAAATTCTTTTTAGTGTTGCGTCTGCAACTGAACCAGGCATTTTTGATATCAATAATATGGGCGCTTTTAAATGCAAAGGCTTAACCATGTTTTTACAAATGATTGAACCCATTCATAATTTAGCGGCGTTTGAGTTGTTCTTAATAACGGCACAGCAATTAGCAGAAGATTTAGATGGAATTTTATTAGATGATCATCGTCGACCATTAAACGACGAAACGATTAATCGATATCGTGTACAAATTCGTAGACATTTAGCAAATGTTTTAACACGTCATGCAGAAAGTATGGCAGGATAAATGTTGCGTTCAATGACTATTGAAACCATCAAAAAGCAAATTAAAACATTACGCGATCAAATTAACGATGCAAACTATCGTTATTATGTACTTGATGATCCCAATATTCCTGATATTGAATACGATCGTCTTTTTAGAGAATTACAACATTTAGAATCGCAACATCCTGAATTAATCACGCTAGATTCGCCTACACAACGTGTTGGTGCAATACCTTTGAAATCTTTTGCACAAGTGACACATGAAATTCCTATGCTTTCTTTAGATAATGCATTTAACGATGATGAAATCAATGCATTTAATCGACGGGTATGTGAAAAATTAAATGTTACAAGTGTCATATATAGTTGTGAACCTAAGTTAGATGGTCTAGCAGTAAGTATTATTTATGAGAATGGTTTATTAATAAGAGCTTCTACACGTGGAGATGGTAATACGGGAGAAGATATTACCAATAATATTCGTACGGTTGATTCTATACCTTTGAAGCTACGTGGGACTGATTATCCAAAACATTTGGAAGTACGAGGGGAAGTCTATATTCCCAAGCGAGATTTCGAACAATTAAATGCAGAAGCTGAAAAATTGGGTGAAAAAATTTTTGCAAATCCACGTAATGCAGCAGCAGGTAGTTTGCGGCAACTTGATCCAAAAGTAACAGCTAATAGACCCCTTGCATTTTATGTATATGGTATCGGTGTTGTAAAACCCAACCATTTACCCAATACGCATTATGAGATGATGCAAGCACTCAAGCTTATGGGTTTCCCTGTAACGAAAGAAGCACAAGTGGTTCAAAATATTGATGAATGTATTACTTATCATCAGAAATTATTAAATAAACGTGCTGATTTACACTATGAAATAGATGGTGTGGTTATTAAAGTAAATAGTATTCAATCTCAGGAAAAATTAGGTTTTATTGCGCGCGCTCCTCGTTGGGCAGTCGCTTACAAATTCCCCGCACAAGAAGAATTAACGACGTTAGAGTCAGTCGAGTTTCAAGTAGGAAGGACGGGGGCGCTAACACCGGTTGCGCGTTTGAAACCTGTTTCAGTTGGTGGTGTTACAGTCAGCAATGCGACTTTACATAATATAGATGAAATTGCACGCAAAGACGTTCGTGTAGGTGATACCGTGATTATTCGTCGTGCGGGAGATGTGATCCCTGAAGTTGTATCCGTTATTTTAGAACGACGACCACAACATACCAGAAAAATTTCTTTACCAAAACATTGTCCTGTTTGTGGTTCTGATGTAATTAAACTAGAAGAATTTGCGGCTGCACGTTGTACGGCTGGTTTAGCATGTCCTGCACAACGAAAAGAAGCGATTAAGCATTTTGCTTCACGCAAAGCGATGGATATCGAAGGTTTAGGCGATAAGTTAGTAGAGCAATTAGTTGATCAGAAGTTATTACATGATGTCGCAGATATTTATCACTTGTCAAAAGAAAAAATAGTTGATTTGGAAAGAATGGGTGAGAAATCAGCTGAAAAATTATTATTAGCAATTGAAAAGAGTAAAGAAACTACTTTAGCACGCTTTTTATTTGCTTTAGGTATTCGCGATGTAGGTGAAGCGACGGCAAGAACCCTTGCAAAATATTTTGGTCAATTTGAAAAAATTCAGCATGCATCAGCAGAAGCATTGCAAAATATTCCTGATATAGGTCCGATTGTTGCAAAAAGTATTGTTACATTTTTCACGCAGCCTAAAAATATAAAAGTCATTGAACGTTTGATGGAGAAGGGGATTTGTTGGAAAGAAATACCTGCAATACATCATGAAAACTTACCTTTGAGTGGAAAAACATTTGTTTTAACTGGTACTTTAAATGACTTAACGCGTGAGGAGGCTAGTGAGCGTTTACATGCACTAGGTGCTACTGTGTCTAATAGCGTTTCTGGTAAGACGAGTTATGTCGTCGTGGGTGATTCTCCAGGTTCGAAATTAGCAAAAGCAGAAAAATTAGGTGTGACGATTTTGGATGAGGCTGCACTTTTGAAAATGTTGAAGATGTAGGGTGGATTAGGCGTGAAGCGCCGTAATCCACCATGACTTTTTGGTGGATTACGGGCCTTACGGCCCTAGTCCACCCTACAACTGATTTACTCCCTCGGGGGGGGGAGTGAGGTATAATTGTAAAGCGAGCGTAGCGAAGCAGAACTGCATTAAATTAGATATTCAGCACTGGATTGCTAGGCTCGCAAGCACGAATGATTTATAAAGCGCGTGCCCACCAAGCGGCGTTTGTTTTATACAAAAACATTTATGTGTAAATAGTTGTTAGCCCCCTTTGTAAAAGGGGGTCGCTTCGTGTTTTTTACGAAGCGGGGGGATTTTTTAGGCTGTAAAAATCCCCCGGTTTTGCAAACAACGCAAAACCACCCCCTTTTTCAAAGGGGGGTATAATTGTAAAGGATCAAAAACCCGTGCAAAAAATAATAACAATACTACTTGCTATCCTATTATCTGGCTGTAAATACAACTTGTGGAATGATCCAAATGCTCTTATTGACGCAAATAAAAAAATTTACTATGCATCATTTAACGCACCACCTAAAACATTAGATCCAGCTCGTTCCTATTCCAGCGATGAAGTTATTTTTACCGCACAAATTTATGAACCACCCTTACAATATAATTATTTAAAAAGACCTTATGAATTAGAACCTTTAACGGCTACTAATTTGCCTGAAATAATTTATTTGGATAAAAATCATCAGCCGTTACCTAAATCAGCTCCTTCATCGAAAATTGCATATGTGGTTTATCGTATTACGATCAAACCAAATATTTTTTATCAACCACATCCTGCATTTGCAAAAAACAAAAATGGACAGTTTATTTATCATCATCTTACTAAAAACCAAACGGCTAAAAAATCCACACTAAATGATTTTAAAGAAACGGGTACGCGTGAATTAACAGCAGAAGATTATGTTTATGAAATCAAACGATTAGCCGATCCTAATATTCAATCACCAATATTTGGTGTATTAGCTTCATATATAGCTGGTTTTGACGAATTTTCAAAACAATTAGAACAAGCGCACAAAAAAGATGGTTTTTTAAATTTAAATCAGTTTCCTTTTGAAGGTGCAAGTATAGTGAGTCGATATCAATATGAAATAGTGTTGAAAGCACCTTACCAGCAATTTATTTATTGGTTAGCTATGCCATTTTTTTCGCCTGTGCCTTGGGAAGTTGATTATTTTTATAGTCAACCTGGAATGGACACACAAAATATTACATTTGATTGGTATCCAGTAGGTACCGGCCCTTATATGTTAACAATTAATAATCCTAATTATTTAATGGTTATGAGTAAAAATCCGAATTTTCATGATGAATTTTATCCATCACGCGGTTCTTCTTTGGATATTAAACAGGGATTACTAAAATATGCAGGTTTAAAATTACCATTGGTTGATACTTTTGTATTTTCTTTGGAAAAAGAATCCATTCCAAGGTGGAGTAAGTTTTTACAAGGCTATTATGATCAATCAGCTATTTCTTCAGATAACTTTAATCAAGTGATTCAAATAAGTGATGTAGGACAAACTAGTTTATCGCCTGCCATGAAGGCAAAAAAAATCAATTTACAAACTAGTGTTTCATCTTCTTTATTTTATATTGGTTTTAATATGCTAGATCCGGTCATAGGTGGATATACTGACAAAGCCATTAAATTAAGACAGGCCATTACAATAGCAATTAATATGGAAGAATTTATTTCTATATTTCTTAATGAGCGTGGTATTCCAGCGCAAGGGCCTATCCCTCCAGGTATTTTTGGATATCAAGAAGAAACGAATTCGTATATATATAATGATAAGAATGGACGCATTCAACGAAAATCATTAACTTACGCAAAAAAACTATTGGCTGAAGCGGGTTACCCAGATGGCAGAAACCAAAAAACGGGTGAGCAATTACTTTTAAGATTAAATGTCCCAAGCGCAAATGATCCTGAAGCGCAGGCTGAATATAGTTGGTATCGCGAACAATTTGCGAAGTTAGGCATTGCACTAGAAATTAATGCAACTGATTATAATCGATTCCAAGATTTAGTTCGTGCTGGCAATACACAATTATTTTTATGGGGTTGGAATGCAGATTATCCGGATCCTGAAAACTTTTTATTTTTATTATATGGTGCGAATGGCAAAGTTAAATTTGGTGGTGAAAATGCAAGTAACTATAATAATAATGCATACAATCAATTATTTGATCAAATGAAAAATATGCCTAATGGGCCACAACGATCTTTGATCATTAAAAAAATGTTAGCGATTTCAGAATGTGATAATCCATGGATTTGGTGTTTTTTCCCTAAAGATTATATTTTAAGTCAGCAATGTATTAGCCCTAGTAAAACTATAAGTGT
>JBFWPS010000015.1:0-17217 GCA_050249855.1 Gammaproteobacteria bacterium | reverse complement strand
AATCTACTACTCTTAATACCAGTGGTAACAAGAATAAGGGTGGTATTCAATTAGGTGTTGGCTTACAAACTATGGTAACCAACAACGTTGCAATCCGTGTTGAAGGTGATTGGGAACGTTATGGTACAATCGACCTAGATGGCGTTGTATCTGGCATTTCTCCATTCACAGGTACTGCAGTTGCATTGCATGATGTATCAGTTAAACCAACTGTACAATCAGCTAAATTGTCAGCTATCTACATGTTCAACGCTGCTTAATTTATCAAGCACGTTTGAGAAGTACATAAAAAAGCCGGGCTTTGCCCGGCTTTTTTTATGCGGAGTGACTATTTAGAACTTATGAAAAACAATATCGTCATTGCCAGGCCGGCGTTGTTTGTGGGCCGTGGCAATCCAGTACTGAATTGAATAGATATTCAGCTCTGGATTGTCACGCACTTGCTGCGCTCGTGTTCGCAATGACGATATTGTTTTTCATAAGTTCTATATAATAAAATGATAAAATCTAATATACAGATCTTGAGGGGGCGTTATCATTAAAAATAAGCTTCGATTTGTGACGGCTGCTAGTTTATTTGATGGACATGATGCAGCAATTAATATAATGCGTAGAATTATGCAGTCATGTGGGGCTGAAGTAATTCATTTAGGCCACAATCGGTCTGTTTCAGAAATCGTTACCGCTGCTCTGCAAGAAGATGTACATGGAATAGCAGTGAGTTCTTATCAAGGTGGTCACCTTGAATATTTCAAATATATGATTGATTTATTAAAAGCAAATAATGCTTCCCATATCAAGGTTTTTGGTGGTGGTGGCGGTGTTATCACTTTAGAAGAAATAAAAATACTCCATGATTATGGGGTTACACGTATTTATACGCCTGAAGATGGTCAGCAATTAGGATTAAAAGGCATGATTATGGATATGTTGGCACGTGCTGATAGTAATCTGTGTGCCCAAATGCCTAAAGATTTGAAAGAAATCAATCAAAATAATTGTGCTGCGCTTGCTAGGATTATTACAGGGATCGAAAACGCTAAAATCAACAACGAATTGTTAGAACAAATTCGTTTAGAATCGAAAAAATATACTAATATTCCAGTTTTAGGTATCACAGGAACAGGTGGTTCAGGTAAATCATCATTAACTGATGAATTAATCCGACGTTTTCGCCACGATAAAGATGATATTCGCATTGCCATCATTGCTTTAGATCCTACAAAGCAAAAAAGTGGGGGCGCATTGTTAGGTGACCGTATACGAATGAATGCAATTCATAATGGGCAAATTTACATGCGGTCGCTAGCTACTCGCAGTGCAACCAATGAATTAAGTCATTCTCTTTCTGATATCGTAGTACTTTGCAAATGTGCCGGCTTTTCTTTAGTCATCATTGAAACACCTGGGATTGGTCAAGGTGATAAATCGATTGTTCCATTTGTAGATTATTCACTCTATGTCATGACACCTGAATTTGGTGCCAGCAGTCAATTAGAAAAAATTGATATGCTTGATTATGCAGATGTAGTCGCAATTAATAAATTTGATAGAAAAGGGGCACAAGACGCATTGCATGATGTTCGCAAACAAGTACAAAGAAATCGAGAAGCTTTTGGTGAACCTGCAGAAAATATGCCGGTGTATGGAACTTTTGCCTCTAGGTTTAATGATGAAGGCACGACAGCGCTTTATCAATATCTGTTAACGTTATTTAACAGCAAGCAAGATGCAAATTGGGTTACGAGGTTTAAACCCTTATTGAGTAAAATCACTAACACGGAAGCAACAATTATTCCTCCTGAACGTCAACGATATTTAGGAGAAATTCTTAAAACAGTGCGTGATTACAAATCAAACGTTAAGCATCAAGCAAAAAATGCTCGTACATTGCAACAACTTCGAGCTGTTCGTGATTTGTTGATAGAAAAACATTTATCAGTTAATGAAATTGAATCGATGATTGAAGAATATAAATCAATTTTATCATCAGAAGCACAAAAATTATTAGATGAATGGCCAGAGATGTTAAAAAAATATCAGGCAGATGAATTTGTTTTTCAAATACGAGATCGAGAAATTCGTACACCACTTGCAGAACAAAGTCTGTCTGGAACAAGAATTAATAAGATTAGCTTACCAAAATATGTTGACCAAGGTGAAATATTAGCTTGGAGAATGTTAGAAAATTGTCCTGGATTGTTTCCATTTACGGCGGGTGTTTTTCCTTTTAAGCGAGCAGAAGAGGATCCTGGAAGAATGTTTGCAGGAGAGGGTGATCCTTTTAGGACTAATAAACGTTTTAAATTCTTATCAGAACATTCTGATGCTAAAAGATTATCAACAGCATTTGATTCGGTGACGTTATATGGATTTGATCCTGACCTTCGACCAGATATTTACGGAAAAATTGGTAATTCAGGTGTTTCTGTAGCAACACTAGATGATATGAAAGTACTATTTGATGGTTTTGATTTGGTTGATTCAAAAACTTCAGTGTCAATGACAATTAATGGTCCCGCGCCGACAATTTTGGCCATGTTTTTAAATACAGCTATTGATCAGCAAGTCGAAAAATTTAAGAAAGAGAATCAGCGAGAACCAACTGCAGACGAATTCGAACAAATCAAGTCATACGCATTACATCATGTTCGTGGAACGGTACAAGCAGATATTTTAAAAGAAGATCAGGGGCAAAATACTTGCATTTTTTCAACCGAATTTAGTTTAAGATTAATGGGAGACGTACAAGATTATTTTATAAAGCATAAAATTCGAAATTTTTACTCAATTTCGATTTCTGGCTATCACATCGCAGAGGCTGGAGCGAATCCGATCACACAATTAGCATTTACATTAGCAAATGGATTTACTTATGTTGAATCCTATTTGGCTCGTGGGATGAATATTGATGATTTTTCGCCAAATTTTTCTTTCTTTTTCTCTAATGGGATGGATCCAGAATATTCTGTTATAGGTCGAGTAGCTCGTAGAATATGGGCGATTGTTATGCGAGAAAAATATCATGCAAATGAAAGAAGTCAAAAATTAAAATATCACGTGCAAACCTCAGGACGTTCGCTACACGCGCAAGAAATGGCATTTAACGACATTAGAACAACTTTAGAAGCTTTAATAGCCATATATGATAATTGTAATAGTTTGCATACTAATGCGTATGATGAAGCATTAACAACACCTACAACAGAATCTGTACGGCGGGCTATGGCTATTCAGCTGATAATCAATAAAGAATGGGGTTTAGCTAAAAATGAAAATCCTAACCAAGGTTCATTTATCATAGAAGAATTAACTGAATTAGTTGAAGAAGCCGTACTTGCTGAATTTAATCGGCTGAATGAAAGAGGTGGTGTATTAGGTGCCATGGAAACGGGGTATCAACGTAGTAAAATACAAGATGAATCTATGTTATACGAAATCAGAAAACATGACGGTAGTTTGCCACTTATAGGTGTGAATACATTTGTTGACCCAGATATGAGTGAGTCACGTAAAACAAAAGAATTAGCACGTTCTACAGAAGAAGAGAAACAAAGTCAAATTTCACGATTACAGGCTTTTCACGAACGAAATAAAAAGGAATCATCATCTATGATTGCCGAATTAAAAAAGTCTGCTATGGAATATGATAATATTTTTAAAGTACTAATGGATGCTGTGCGTGTTTGCTCACTAGGCGAAATTACTCAAGCTTTATTTGAAGTAGGTGGGCAATATAGAAGAAATATGTAACTTTAAGATTTCGAATTGATTTTATTATTAGTTAGAATCAATGCATTTGCCATAGCAGCTAATTTATGAGCTGGGATATAACTAACACCCAGGGTTTCTTCTTTGTATTTATTTCCAATTAATTGTATTGTTTTTCGATAATTTATATCAATTTCACCCTTCCCGGGAATACTTGCAAACAACTTAGGATGTTCGCTTCCAGAATATTGATATAAATTAAATGTAATAGATTTTGGAATTAACTCAGGATTGCCTGTGAAATATAAATCTAAGTATTTTAATATATCTTCTCTATCATCGTGAAAATTGTAAATAATACTTAGATCATATGGCATACCATTTTTTTTTAAGAGTTCCTCAACATCTAGTTTTGCATCTTGAGCAATTTTGTGAATTTGTGTGTAAATAAGTGTGATTTTGCTTTCATCAAAAATTGATTGAGGGTGTTGCATTTTAGGGTCATATTGGGGATCAAAGTTTTCGGGGAGGGAGGCTTTTTTCTCTTCTTCTGACATTTCTAACCAAATAGTGTGTGAAATTTTTTTTAAAATAAGTTCAAAGCTGGTACCATCAGGTAGATCATGATAAAGATCTGCCATTAAAAAACGGTCAAGACTAAATTCAATGCTTTGTCCTTCTACATCATCTCTAATTTTATTTGCAACTTTTAGAATTTGTGGGAAAAATGAATCAATATAATAGCCAAATCTATATGAATTAACTAAATCAGTAATATTATCAGCGCGATTGGATCCAGAAATAATTTTCCCTTTTATCAAAGTATCATATTTGTTTAGTTTCTTCGCTTCATTGATAATATGATGTAATAACAATAAATTATCTTTTATAATATCTTTTTTTCCAAAAACATAACCCGCATGCATTAAACATCCATCAGCATCCAATGATTCAATTATATAAATAATTTTTTTAACATTAGCCATCTTAATCTCAATACTTTATTTATGTTTTAATTGAAGATTGCTTAGATGAAAACTCAAGACAACGCTGTCTATATATTTCAGCAGGATAATCCTCTTTGTTTTTTGATAAAATCTTGTCAAATATAGGAAAAGCTTCGTCAAATCGTTTCTCATTATAGAATTCGATTCCTTGTTCAAATTCAGAAACAGTTTCCGATTTTAGTTGTTTAACTGAGGTAGGATCTGCGTCATATAATTCATAAATGGTGATTAATTTTTGTTTTCCTCGAATTAGTTCATTATCCATTTTGCGAATCGCATATTTGTTAGGGTCTTTTAATCGCATGAATGTTTCTTCAGTAATAAGTGATAAGACTTTATAGATTTTAGTAAGTTCTTGAACACGAGAAGCTAAATTGACGGCATCTGATATTACAGTCCCATCCATGCGATGTTCTCCGCCGACAGTTCCTAACATTAGTATACCACTATTTAAACCGATACCAGCACGAATGACACTCATTTTACTTTGTAAGCGTTCAATATTATATTGTTTAAGAACTAATTGCATTTCAACCGCTGCATCGACCGCACTATCTGCAGTTGGAAATAACGCCATAATACCATCACCTAGATATTTATCGACAAACCCACCATGTTTAGCAATCACTGGTTCCATCAAGTTGACAAACTGATTGATAAACGTGAAATTTTCTTCTGGTGTCATGCTCTCAGAAATTGTGGTGAAATTTCTTATATCAGTAAACATAACAGTCATATCTTTTTGTATTTGATCACCAACTTTTACATCAGTAATGCTTTTCTTTCCTAATAGACGTAAAAATTCCTGAGGAACGAAACGCTCATAAGCTTTATTAAGATTTGATAAACTTTTATTTAAAGAGGTTGTTCGTGAGTATAGTCGTGCATTATCTACTGAAACACCAATTTGTACTGACAATAAGTTTAATATTTCTAATCTATCAGCGGTAAAAGCATACGGAGTTAAATTGTTTTCTAAATATAATAAACCACTTAGTTTTCCTTGATTTAATAGAGGAGTACACAAAACCGATTTTGGTTTAACTCGTTTAATATAAAGATCTTGAGTATAATCTCCTTGTGCCTCAGGATTTTCTAGTACAATAGGTGTTTTACTATAAATAACGGAATTAATTAATGAATCGGGTAATGAATCAATCGGTTTTGATTCTAATACCTTTGTTTGTACTTTACTTTCTGAAACGGAGCTTTCTGCTTCAATGAACCATTTGCCATTTTTTTCTAAGATTAACCATCCATTTTCAGCGCCTGCATTTTCAAGAACAATACTCATCATTTTTGTTAATAGATCAGATAGTACAATTTCTCCTGAAATTGTTTGAGAAGCCTTAATAACAGAATTGAGGTCAAGTGTTTGTGAAACAGTGGAAACTCTACTATCAGTTCTTGTGCCTGTGGTTGTTTGTATGGTTGCTGTTCGTTTTTGTGCTTCTATTAAAATAATATCTCCGTATTTTTCATCTAAAAATTGGACTTTAGCAGTGGCACCCCAACTGATGTATGCATAGCGTGCTCTACTCATATATAGCTGAGCAACTGATTTTTGACCTTGATTAAGATAATATTTGGCTGCGAGTTCATTGCCAAGAGCTTCTATATTTAAAAAGCTATCTTTTTTGGCTACATCAATTGCTTTATCATATAATGCACCAACGTTTGCTTTGGGTTTGAATAAACGAGCATTTTCAGCTTCCATAATTAGTAATTTACAGAGGAAGAAGCTCGGACAACCTTTTGCCCATTTACGCATTTTCATTAGTTCTCGTTTTATGTTCCACCATGCTTGAAATTTCTTAATTCCTTTCAGTGTTGAATAGTTAGCAGCTAAGGTTAGCAAAATGTAGAAGCTACACTCAGATAAATAAGGAACGCCACCAAGCGTCATAATTGTTTTTTTAGCTTTTAAATACCACACATATGCTTCTTCATAAGCATCATATGTGTAACATACAACTACTTTTCTGATATAAAATGCTGTAAAGGCACTATAAAACTTATCTTCTTCTAATCTGTTAATACATTCATTTTCATCAAAACCTTCGTAACTTAATGAAGTTCTACTAGCAGTTTCACCAACAAGATTCATTCGATAACCAAGAGAAATATTTGCCCCATCTAATGCATGGGCTGAATTTGAAGTTTGACAAATAGATAAATATTTTTTTAATTCATTTATGACGTACTGTTGCGGTGTTTCAGCATCAAAATTAGGGCCGTAATGGCATGCTAGTGCAACCCACATTAAGCTACCAGTTTGTAGCCCGGTTTCTATGGTTCGTTTTAATGATTCTAACATGGTTTGCCAAGCATTTTGTTCTGGAAACGTTGAAATGCATCCAAAAAATATGACCTGGCTTTTAAATTTCATATCATTTAATTTGCTGTTAATAAGCTCAGCCGTTTTAGCCAGAGCAGTAGAATTCTTTAAATCACCTAATGCATGAGACAGTAGTAGAGCAAAACCTGCATATGAGCTTGCTGTTTCTGCTGATATACCGTGTTTTAGTGCTAATAAAAAACTTTTGATACAAGTTATTACAAATAGATTCTGTTTGTTTTGAAAAATTGCATTCGCGCGCAATTCATTTAATAAAAGAAGAGTAGCTTTTATTTTTTCATCTGTAATAAGAGGACGTTCGACCAAACTTGGGATTGATAAATTTCTAAGTTTCCATTTGACTATTAGTATTTGAATAATAACAGATAGTGTAGATGGATTGTTTTTAAGTTTAATGCCTAAGCTTCTTAATCCTAAAAGACCACAATTCGTGGCTTCTTCCATTTTTCTAGTGAATGTATATTGTGTAACTTGCATGAAACGAATTTTTGACTCATCTATTGGGTTTTTAACATTTTTTAGTAGTTCTCGGATAACTTTTTCAGCTTCATCATATTCTGCATTTCCAAATAACGTTTGAACATATATGAATAAAATATTAAATGATAATTCATATTGTTCTTGCCAGCATGAGCTTGGTAACAAATCATGAGCTATTTTTAAATAATTCATGGCTGCTTTTAATGCAGTTGAATCTTTTGCTCGTTCACCAGCTTGATAATTCAAGCGGATTAGTTGCCAAATTTTATTTTTTTCAGTAATAAAGCGACTGCCAGCATTTAATTGATTGACGATGTCAAAAATGAATTCTTTTACTTTGTTTTGAGGAGTTGTTTCTAATAATAAGGTGCCAATTTTAAAGTGAATTTCTTCTTTATGCTCTCCTGAAATTAAAGAATAAGTGGCTTGTTGTACTCTGTCATGTAAGAAACGATAATACACTACACCTCCGCTGCTTTGTCCAACAGTGCTTTCTTCATTTTGCAAAACAAATTTATAGGATTCATCTTCTGGTAAAATTAATCCTTCCTGCAATGCCTCCCATAAATCAGCTGCCGTATCAGTGATACTCTTATTAAGTACAGAAGCAAGAATTTTTAGATTAAACCTATGTCCAATACATGCTGCTATTTGTAATACATTTTGTGTGTTTTCGTTTAAGTTTTTGATTTTTTCTACCATTAAATCTACAACATTGTCTGTTACGCCAATTTTTTTAACTTGATCAATATCCCAAATCCAGCGTTCATGTGTGTCATTTAATTTGATAAGTTTATTTTTATATAATGAAAGCAATAATTGATTTAGGAAAAAAGGATTCCCTTGAGTTTTTTCATAACATAAGTCTGCAAGCGTTTGTACGTCTTCTGGAGAGGTTAAAAGAGTATCGGCTATTAAGTGAATGACTTCGTTTTTAGGTAGCGGTGGAACTTTAATTGTCTCAAATTGAACGCGAGCTTTTTTTAGATCTTCTAATGCTAAATTTAAAATATGAGCTTGATCAACTTCATTATCCCGATATGCTCCAATGACTAATAGATTATGCATTTCAGGGTGTACAAGCAAAATATGTAAAACCTGTAAAGAAGAAGGATCTGCCCACTGTAAATCGTCAAGAAAAACAACCAGAGGATGTGAAGGTGTAGCAATTGCTTGAATAAAGTTAAATAAAACCAGATTAAATCGGTTACTTGTTTCGGTAGGGCCAAGTTGACTAGGTTTATCTTGTGGACCTAAAATCCATTCAACTGAGGGAATTAGTTCCGTAATAACACCAGCGTTGGGTCCAAGAACAGAGAGTAATATTTTTTTCCATTGTTCTATAACAGTTTGACCTTCAGTTAACAATTGTCGAACTAATTGATCAAATGCTTGTATAAATGCGGCATAAGGAATATTTTGTTGATATTGATCAAACTTCCCTGTGATGAAAAAACCTCTTTTTTCAACAATTGGCTTTTGTACTTCATGAATGATACTAGATTTACCTATACCTGAATAACCCGCAACGAGTAGTAGCTTTGAAGGAGCTTCCATTACTGTGTCAAAAGCATTTAATAGTGTTTTAACTTCTTCTTCACGACCATATAATTTTTCTGGGATTTGAAAACGCTCTGGCATATCATGTTGGCCTAGTGGAAAAGGTTCAATTTTTCCGGTCAATTCAAGTTGTGTTAAACAGTTTTGCAAGTCGCTTCTTAATCCATGTCCACTTTGATAGCGGTCTTCGGCGTTTTTGGCCATCAATTTCATAATAATATTGGATACTGCTTCAGGAATTTCTTGCATAACATGATGTGGCGATGTGGGTACTTTTGCAATATGAGCGTGTACGAGTTCCATCACATCATTGCTTTCAAAAGGTAGATTACCAACAAGCATTTGATAAAAACTAACGCCGAGCGAATAAAAATCTGTTCGATAGTCTATTCCGCGATTCATTCGACCGGTTTGTTCAGGTGAAATATATGCTAAAGTACCTTCTAACAAATTTGGGTTACTTATTTCTGGGCTTTCTCGTGGAATAGTTGTAGATATACCAAAATCGATTAGTTTTACTGTATCTGTGCTAGGGTTCCAAATGATATTAGAAGGATTTATATCTTTGTGTATTACTGTATGGCTATGGATGTACTCAATAATATCTACAATACGTACAGCCATTTGTAAGAAAATTTTTAATCCAAGTCTTCGCATTTTAAGCTGTTCTGCTAGCGACAAGCCTCCAAAGTCTTCTAAGACAATTGCGTACGAATTTTGATTTTTTTCAAAATCATAAACTTTAATGATATCCTCGCGTTGAATATCTTGCGTAATTTGAAATTCTCGTTTGAAACGCACTATTTCGTCAGGAGAAGGGTATTCTTTTTTTAATAATTTGATGATAACTGGCAAACCATCTTTTTCTCGAATGGCACGCAGAAGAATGGAGTTCTCCCCCTCATATAGCTGTTCCTTTATTTTATAACCTGGTAAGGATATCACTGTCTAACTCCCACTTTGTAACATAGAAAATTCCCTATTGTTTTAATTCTACCATTAAGGTAATTTCTTATTTGTAGTAAAGACTTGAAATCTTCTATAAGTTAATATAATTATAGCATGTTCACAGAATGGTACGTTTTGAGATAAAAACTTATTCTAGAATAATAAGTTACGAAGATTTTGTGTACGTTTAAGAGGCATAAGACCAGAAAATAAGGAAAATAATAAAATGCGAAAATTGACAAAATTGATACTCGGCATGGTACTACTCTTCTTAGGACAGTTAGCTTTGGCTGCGGCATCACCTGTTGGTACTTGGACAACCATTGATGATAAATCTGGTAAACCAAGAGCTGTCGTAGAGATTGTGGATAATGGTGGAGTTATATCAGGAACTATTGTCAAAACATATCCGGAACCAGGTGACACGCCTACCTGTGAAAAATGCCCTGGAAAATTTAAGAATCAAAATATTGTCGGTTTACAATTTCTGTGGGGACTTAAGCCTAAGGGAGAAAATAAATGGGCCGGAGGGCATATTTTAGATCCTAAAATTGGAGAAATTTATAGTTGTCAAATAACATTATCTAAAGATGGTAACAAGCTGAATGTTCGTGGGTTTATAGGTTTTTCATTATTGGGCCGTACACAAGTTTGGCATAGAAACCAATAATGTTTAAAAATATAAAAATTGATTTTTCATGGGCTAGATTTTTAGCAATTGTTATCAAAGAATTTATTCATATTAAACGGGATAAGCCAACTATCTACATGATGGTTGGTATTCCCTTAATGCAACTTATTTTATTTGGATTTGCTATTAATACAAATCCGAGGCATTTGCCAACTGCTGTTGTTGCCGCGGATCAAAGTAATTTCGTTAGAACATTTTTGCAAGCTTTAGAAAATACAGACTATTTTCAATTAATTAAAGGTTATCAAACAGAGAAGCAAGCAGAAGATTTAATGATGCAGAATAAAGCACTTTTCATTGTTACTATTCCTCCCGATTTTTCAAGAAATTTAGTTAAAGGGAAACGACCTCAATTGCTTGTTGATGCAGATGCTACAGATCCTAGTGCAGTTGGTGTGGCGATATCAGAATTAAAAACCTTATCAGCTGATGTGTTTAATAGCGATTTGCAAGGTCTTTTAGCTCCTATTCAGAGTAAACCCTTCCCTGTCGATTTTATTGTACATCTTCGTTATAACCCTGAATCTATCACACAATATAATATTGTCCCTGGATTATTAGGGGTTATTTTAACGATGACCATGGTTTTTATTACGGCACTTGCTATCACGCGGGAACGTGAGCGAGGGACCATGGAAAACCTTTTGGCGACACCTGCACGCCCATTAGAAGTTATTACAGGGAAGATTGTACCCTACATATTAGTAGGATACATTCAGGCGGTTATTATTTTATTGGCAACACGCTATGTGTTTTTTGTTCCCATTAGTGGTAGTTTATTTCTCTTATTGGTTTCTTGTATTCCGTTTTTAGCTGCTAATTTAGCCATGGGGCTTACATTTTCTACCTTAGCTGAAAATCAGCTACAAGCTGTTTTAAGTGCAGTATTTTTCTTTTTACCATCTATTTTGCTGTCTGGTTTTATGTTTCCATATTATGGAATGCCCAAATGGGCACAAATCATTGGCGATACATTACCCTTAACACATTTTATGATTATAGTGCGTGGTATATTATTGAAAGGGATTGGAATGAAAATGATATGGCATGAAACGTGGCCTATATTATTATTTACATTAATTGTTGTAATAGCAGGATTAAAAAGGTTTAGAAGGACTTTAGATTAAATCTTTAATCGACCTCAGAGCTGGTCAAGTAAATGAATACGTCTTCTAATTCAGTATCTATTTGTTGCCAAGCATAACCAGGTTGCTTTTGCCAAGGTGCTAATGCTTGAGAAAGTTTAACTTCATCTTTTCCACTAATATGTATGGTATCACCAAAAATGACTATTTGGTCGATCCCCGGAAGCTTCTTTAATTTACTTGCTAATTCGGTTAAGTCAGAACCTTTTACAAGCCAAGTTGTTAGGCCAGCTTTTTTAATTACTTCGCTAATTTTACCGTGTGTTATGATTTCGCCTTTTGAAATATATGCCAATCGTGTGCAACGTGCTGCTTCATCCATGTAGTGTGTGCTAACAAGCGTGGTGATGCCTTTTTGGCTGAGTTCATACAACTCCTCCCAAAAAGTTCTTCTCGCTTTTGGATCAACGCCAGCAGTAGGTTCATCTAACAATAATAATTGTGGTTCATGTAATAATGCAGCCGCTAGTGCCAAACGCTGTTTCCATCCGCCAGATAATTGACCTGTTAGATAATCGCGATAATCTTGAAGGTTAAATTCTTCCAGGGTACGTTCGATTTTCTCTTTACTTTGCTTTACTTGATAAACACGTGCTACAAATTCAAAATTTTCTAAAACAGTTAAATCTTCATAAAAACTAAAGCGTTGTGTCATATAACCGACATGTTTTTTGATATCTAAGGATTGCTTTACAATATCATAACCTAAACAATGTCCAACACCAGATTCAGGTGTCAATAAACCACAAAGCATACGTATTGTTGTTGTTTTTCCACTGCCATTGGGGCCAAGGAAACCAAAAACTTCTCCTCGTTTTACTTGTAAATCAAGATTTTTGACTACATGATGTGCGCCAAAAAATTTATTTAATTGTTTGACATCAATAATTAATTCTTCATTATTCATAGTCATCAATCACCTATGTTGATGGTGACATAAACAGGTTGACCAGGATGAAAATAAGCTGCTTCGTTTAAATTGGGTTTAGCGCGAACTAAGAAGACATACTTGTAGTTACTTGTTCGACTGTATATTACGGGTGGCGTATATTCTGCTATAGGTGAAATATAAGAAATAGCAGCTTGGTATGATTTATTACAACCGTCGCAAGTAAGCTGAACATTTTGACCTATTTTAATCTTGCCAAGAATAATTTCGGGTACGTAAAATTTAATATAAATATTTTCAGGGGATAAAATGGAAAGAACTGGATTTGATGCAGGAACAAATTCGCCTTGATAAAAATAAGTATCATAAATAAAACCAGAAACAGGCGCACGTTGTGATTTTTGTTGAGCAGCCCAGACAGCTGTGCTAAGTGCTGCTCGTGCTGCAGATAAAGTATAAAGTTGTGCTTTGATCAAATCGTTACGACTGCCTAATTTTGCTTCGGAGAGATTTGCTTGCAATTGTGCTAATAATCCCACTTGTACTTGATATTCTGCAATGGCTTGATCGTAATAATCTCTAGATACGGCATGTGCACTAAATAATTTTTCAGCACGTGCTAAACGAATTTTTGCAAGATTTAAGTTTGCTTCTGTTTGTTTAATTTGTGCTTCTATTCCTTCTAAAACAGTTGTTCTCTGACCTTTCTCTAAGTTTATAAGATTTGCTTGTGCTGTATTAACATTTTGTATGGCTTGTTGTAAGTCGCTATTTTGTGGTTCTGGATCTAAGTTAAATAAAAGTGTTTTTGCTTTAACGGCTTGTCCACGATCAACCAATAATTCATTCAGTTGTCCTGAGAATGGTGATGCAATATAGGTTAGATCACCTTCAACATAACCTTGTAATTCAATAACGTCACCATTCTGACAACTTGTTAGAATGGTGCCTATAAATAAAAGGACAGTTGTTAGTGATAAGATTCTAAACATTTTTGATATGATTTGTTATTTTGAATTCTAATAGTAATCTCTTTTATCACATGATTGCAATGGGTGCAAAATATGTGCCAAATTTATTGTCAAATTAATTTTGTTTCGCTTGATTTTTGACTTAAAATTATATAAAAAGTACACCATATGTAATAAATAATAATAAGATGTCTTCAAGCTAATCGGTAATCAATTAAAAGGGGTTATTTTAATTTATGTCATTCATATATGGGGCTCCAACTACTTATAAATATGGCCCTTTAGATGTTAACTATTTGGATCTGTTAGATGGGGAAAATGATAATAATTCTGATTGGTGGCTTAGACAAGCTATTATGATGATTTATGGAAAACCAACAAATAGATCACTTTATAGTGTTATTTTAGAAAGGCTTTCCGGACATACGAAAAGTGTTTTAGAACGTTTTGATGCCGTCCATCCCGGTATACTTTTCAAAATATATATAGAGGCAATGGAAGCAATCGAACATCTGGAAAATATAGAAGTAACAAAAAGTATAAAACAATTGAGTGTTTCAATTCCACCTGAAGAACGCTTTAGAATTTATAATGAGCAGGCACGTGCAAGTCTTGATAATCAGCAGATGCAAAGGGAAATGAGAACAAAATTTTATGTTGATGCTAATGCTATTCCTTTACGACATCGCTGGTTATTGAATCTCGCAGTTTGTGTTTCAAGTAACCAGAAACCAAAAGATAAGGGTGATCAAAAAATTGCAGAGTTAATGGACATACGTTTAGCAATGTATCGTCCTGTTAATCGACTCTTTCAATTAAAAGAAGCGCTTTTACTAGGCCAAACAGAGAGAGAACCAGTTTACAGAACGTTATTAAAATTAATAAAGGAAAATCGTTTTCAAATATTAGGATTGTCTTTAGCCCATATAAAAAAATCAGAAGGTCTCTTTGAGCAACTTGATCATGTGGTGGATCATGAAAGCTTAGCAACACTAAAAAACTCATTTAAAGGTTTTGTAACCAGTTCTTTGTATGACGAAAAAGTAAGAAAACTTAAATCTGACCCTTTATATAGTGAAGTAAATTTTGATATGTTATCTGCATTAAGTGAAGAGAATGACATTAAAAAAATATTTAACGAAGAAGCTAAAAAAGTAAAACCCAGCTTTGACTTTGATACAAGTTTGTTGTGGGATGTAAATAATGACAGGGATGCAATGGCATGTATTCAAGCAGAGTTTTGTAGGGTCATGAAACAGAAAGCATTAAGGAACGATGTTAATGCAGGCATATACGACCTTTGGAATGAAACAGAACCTTCGGAGTTTATCGAGGCTTTATCACAGACACCCAATGAACTTATTATAACAAGTGCTGCGAGTATAACCACAGGTGATGGGAACAGAGGTATCATAGGTGCGTTATGTGAAAAAATTGATCATTTTCTGGCAACCATAGATTTAGAATCTCTTTTGAAAAATTTACCTAATCTTTTAAGACGGTTTTTACCGAAGCAAGAATTACAAGGACCTTCTATACCTTCGTCATGCTCATTAAATAAAGAAGAAGCTATTGCTTATTTAATACATAAAGTGGTGAGTGAAACGTATGGAATGATTGCGATGTTGGTATCATTTAGACAATATACTCTGAGTGATTGTAGGATTATCCCTGTTCCGAAGGTTGATCCTAATAAAGCAGCATTAATGTCAAGGTTAAGTAGAATGCCTCAAAAGAATGCTGGTGATGAGTCAGATGGTCCTAGTTCTGAGCCAAATAGTCCTACAATTAAATCTTCTCCAAGAGAGAGAGGAATAAAATTTGCAGATGGAGAGGGCTCTGTGCTGGAGACTAGCAGCGGTAAACTGCCACACATCTCTTCGCCAAGACCATCAAGAACACCAAGATTTAGAATGACAGGTAATTCATTAAAAGAACAAATTTATGTACCATTAGAACCCAAAGAGCGTTGGTTAGAATGGATTAGAGAATTTAATGTATATGTCAATGATACTTCGGCAGAAACTCGTTCTTCAATATGGATTCATGTAACGCATTATGCTGAACATTGTAAGCTTCTTGACATTAGATTGACTTGTTTGATTGCACTACTGGAATTAGGACTAGGACTAACGACTAAAAATGTCGAACCTTTTTTCAAAGACAAAAATCAATGTGAACAAAAAGAAGAACCTAGTTGGGAGCGACTTTGTTTGGAATTAAGAGAGGATTTAAACTATATAAAAGAAATATGGAGCAATTTGGAAAAACTATTAGCGCATAACCCAGAAGCTAGCAATACGTGTATGTTGAGTAATGGAATGTGAAACAAACGATAGGAATTATTTTTTAAAAAATTAAAATATTGTATAACGCATTTATTATGTTATACTTCGCAGGTAATAACTTGGAGATTTTAAATGGCTGGAGGTTTTGCACCAACTGCACATTGGCGAGATACTGCAAGAGCAGCACGGTTTTTTATTATTGATTATCGTGCAGCGTTTCCTTTATTACTATTTTTATTGCATATAAAATTATGGACATTTATTACAGCTATTTTAACGATGGTAGCTTTATCAATGTTGGAACGTTATGGGTTTACAGTCACCGTGTTCTTACGTTGGTTGCGTAGCACTTTAGCGGGGCCGCGTAAATTTGCAATACCTTGGTGGAAGGAATAAATAATGGCAATTGAAGCAAATTTAATTTCTGTCGCCAAAGCATTGAAAGCATCGTTTACATTGAACGATCGTCCTATTACTTATGAAGAAGTGTTTAAAGATACTGGTTTACTACCGGCGATTGCACGAAGAGCGGATCAACTATGTTCTTTGTGTTTAGGTTACGGTATAGGGATTACATTTGATGAGGCAGAACAATCTGTTTTAGGCGTTCGTGTTTCTTTTGATGATGTAACGCCCAATATTTTGCGTTTAATGTGTATTACGGATGTGATTTGTGAATTGGTTAATTCCGCACCTACAAAAGATGTAACACCGTTAGATGAATTAATGTACGATTAATATTGGCAATTTATGGTTTTGTGATGTATATTTAATTAAATGAGCTTAACAAAAATAAGACAGTTTTGTTTAAAAAACAAATGGCGTCTTAATATTGTCTTAAGGTTTCAGCTCTAGAATGTAAACAATAGAGTAGAAAAATTAAGGTAGTAAGGATATTACCTATTTATCACTACGATGAACTAAAAGAGAGTTTATTATGGCCCGACAAGATGAAGCTGCGCAAGAAAGGGTATTGCGCGGAGTTAAAGATTTACAGAGAACAGGTGATACTTACCTGAGTAGAGTGCAGGAAGGTGTTATTAAACAGAGTGATGCTGTTCTTGCTGGTGGTAAGCAAATCATAGACTCAATTAAACACGTTGGCGACGTTACTGAAAGTGTGTTGCACGGCGGGCCATTACCTGAAACACAATCAGAACGGAAAGAT